>JAAZFS010000038.1 GCA_012511615.1 Elusimicrobiota bacterium
CAGTAGCGGAGCTGCAAAAGACAGTCTTATTGTCTTCAAAAGAACTGCTTGGCCTACATTGATGTGTTTCATAAATCTAAGGAATAAATGAGACTTACTTATATCACTCAAAACATCCTCGCCGGATAAAGGGATATCTTCAGGAATGCTTAGTTCTCCAGTATGAATAGGAGTAAAGCGAGGTTTCCCTGTTCTAAACAGAAGATAGAGAATGCCTCCAAAAACGGATGTAATCCCCATTATTGTCAAACTTTTTTCCAATTTTAAATCGGCAAACAATTCTAAAGAACCGTTTATGGCTGTAATGAAAAAATTTAAAAAATAGGAGGGAAATAATCCAATAATAATGCAGATAGCAGGTAGCAGCAAGAGTGCTGGCAATGTAAAACCTTTCCTCTCTACAATTTTTTTTCTTTGCAAAGAAGAAGGGCGGCGAAGAAACACAAAGTAGATAAACTTAACAAACGAAAAGAGTACAAGAAGTGTAGCAATTAATATAACATAAACCCATAATGAGGAAAAAGTTCCTCCCTCTGCCAAGGAAAGACTTAACATTCTTATGGAGATAAACCCATTCAAGGGCGGAAGCCCAGAGATAGCTGCAGCAATTATGAGAACCCCAGCGAAGGTTATAGGAAAATTTTTACCTAGGCCTCCAAGCATTCTCATATCTGTCTCCCCTTCATTTCCTAGGATGATTGCCGCTGATAAAAATAAATACTGAATAAATAATATGCTATTAAATAGATAAAGATATCCAGCAGTGAGCCCTAAAAGACCGCCCGAAGCAAAGGCAAGAATGATATATCCTGACATGCTTTTAGAGTGATACCCGACGAATTTATTGATATCATCTTCAACAAGCGCTCTCAAAGCACCAATAATAACAAGCGCGCTACCAAAAAAAATTAAAATATAACGGACTAGAGGAGGAATGATAAACCAATCAAAGAAAAGTTTTTTCATGAGCCATCCTCCAGTAAGTTTATTCAAAGTAGCTGGGAAAAGTGCAGACATCCCCAGACCCGCTCTGATATTACTTCTCAGTTGAATTTTCTGTACTGGGGAAGCTAGCACTCTTATAATAGCCGCAATCAAAAGCGTAAAAAAGATAAATAACTCGCCAATTCCAGCCATATTCATTGGCTTTAGCTGTGTAGAAAGGCTTCCAGACTTTGTATAGAGAACCAAAAGACCGGTTACAAGCAAAGTAGTCTCTAATCCGGAAATAAAAAAGTTTATTCGTCCTGCTTCTGCTGAAACGTACAAATAATACATCAAGGAGCATAAAGTTGATGAAAAAACCCAGCCTAATAGAAAAGTCAGAGTGTTTCCTGAAAGGAAGAAAAGAGATCCGGAAAATAACGTCCATATAAAAAGACCCCAAAAAAGAGAACTTCGCTCTTCTTTTTTTCTTGATACCATATAAAGCGAAATGATGAGACCAGATGAAGCGAGAAGCAGTATCATAGCTAACCCAATGTGTTCAACTCTGAAAAACTCTTGAATACCTAAAAAACCTAGGCTGCACTGAGGGAAAGATAAAATGGCGGCTCGCATTATCACCAGGGATACGCCCGCTGCAATAAACCCAGTAACCCTAAACAGAAATGCTGGCATAAGGGCCGCAATCAAACCGAAAAAAAGCGGCAGTAAAGTCAAATGGTAAAGATAATTCATTTATTTTCTTCCCGGCACAAAATATTTACTCTTCTTTTTCGTGCTGTCAGAAAACCCTGATTCAGAAATTTCTGTGGGGTTTTCAAAATTTCCGACCTCGGCGATAAGGCCGGAAAAATAAGAATATGCTGGATCCAATGAGATTAATATAAGTGGATAATTTTCAATTCCGCAATACTTAAAGATTTTTTCTACCACTGGAGAAATCATGTAAGAGGGCGGCCTTACTTTGTGCCTAAAAGGAACATTTCCTCCCCGGGTTCGAATATAATGAAAAAACTCACCTTCTGGTGACTCAGTCCTCCCAATTCCCTCCCCTTTAGGCATTTTATCTAATTGGGTAAAAAGTGGTGAATTTACCCTCTTAAGCATAGTCAGGCAAGCTCCGACTATCGAAGCTGATTCAAATATTTCTTCAATACGTATAAGCAGGCGCGCATAAATATCTCCTTCCGATCTTACGGGAACTGAAAAATTTAGATTAGAATAAAGAGAATATGGTTCATCCTTTCTAATATCAATATCAAGCCCTGAAGCCCGGGCCGCAGGCCCAGAAATACCATACTGTCGGATTATATCCGAAGTCAGAACTCCCATCCCCTTTATACGCAATCCCAGAAGTGGATCAGACTCAACAGCCCTCCGTAAATAATCGACAGTCCTAAGG
>JAAZFS010000039.1 GCA_012511615.1 Elusimicrobiota bacterium
GATTTGCAGAAGGTATCCAAATAATTTTATCTGGATTCAGCAGTCGGGCGGCCTCACGGGCAATCGACATATGACCCATATGAGGCGGGTCATACATCCCCCCGAATAAAACATACCTCACTCCCTTATCTGGCCGTTCCCAATAAGGTGATATTTATATGTGGTAAGTTCCTTTAAACCCATGGGTCCACGAGCATGAAGCTTTTGGTTGGAAATCCCTATTTCAGCCCCAAGTCCCATCTGATTTCCATCGGTAAACCGGGTCGAAGCATTTACATATACGCAGGAAGAATCAACTGACTGCAAAAATTTCCCTGATGCAAGCACATCTTCCGTTAAAATACAATCAGAATGCTTGGAACCATAGCGGGCAATATGTTTTATTGCCTTTTCAAGTGATTCAACAACTTTAATAGATAATTTTAGGGATAAGTATTCGGTTGACCAGTCTTCTTTTTCTGCCTCTCCCATCGGATATATCTTTTGGGCTTCTTCATCACCCACTAGTTCCACTTTAGCCTCCTCAAGACGCTGACATACCGCCGGGAGAATTTCATCTGCTGCATCCTGATGAATAAGCAGGGTCTCTACCGCATTACATACCCCAGGCCTCTGGACTTTGGCATTATAGATGATTTCAATAGCTTTCTCCTTATCGGCAGAAGCATCCACATATATATGACACAAACCCTTACCATGCCCTATTACTGGTATAAGACTGAGCGATGACACCGAATTTATCATTTCCTCGCTTCCTCTGGGAATAACCACATCAATCATACCCTTAAGAGAAACCAAATATCTGACAATATCTCGGTCAGGATTATCTACTATCTGAACGGCATCCTGGGGAATTTTAGTATCTTTCAAAGCTTCCCGTATAAAGTAGGTTATAGCTGTATTTGAATTCAGGGCTTCTCGACCACCCCTAAGAATGACCGCATTAGAAGATTTTAGGCATAGGGCAGTCGCATCACCTGCAACATTGGGCCTTGATTCAAATATCATGGCTATGACCCCCAGAGGGACCCTAACCTTTTTAACTTTCATTTTATTGGGGCGGACAGACTCCTCTAAAACTTCACCCACCGGATCAGAAAGCTCCGCAACCTCTCTTATCCCGTCAGTCATACTCTTTATTCTTTCGGGGGTTAAAAGAAGTCTATCGATGAAGGCATCGCCCAGACCAGCCTTGGTCGCAGCCTCCACATCAATCCCATTTCTAAATATTATTTCTTCACCTTTTTCATCAAGGTAATCCGCAATTTTATATAGTGCTTGGTTCTTTTCATCGGATTCTAAGGTCGCAATCTCTCTGGAAGCTATAAGCGCTCTCCGAGCTATTTCAAAGGCATATTTCTTTTTATCTTCTTTTTCATTCATTGTGATATTATCCTCCCCTTATTAAAGAAGCACAAGATTATCTTTATGTATAACCTCTTCGCAGGAACTACCAAGCCGAGTCTTTGTCTCTTTGCTTCTCTTTCCTGCTATCAATTTTATCTCATCAGACGAAAAATTAACAAGTCCAATTGCAAGGGGGTTTTCATCGGGATCAACACATATTATCGGAACACCTTCCCTAAACCTTCCAGAGACTTTTTTGATACCTACCGGAAGTACGCTACTATTGTTTTCCCTTACAGCTCTTGCTGCCCCAGCATCAAGTAAAAGGCTTCCTGCCGGTTGCAGACCCGCTATCCATTTTTTTCGTGAGGAGAGTTTTTGAGAACATCCCATAAAAGTAGTTCCTGGGTTTTCGCCGTCAATAATTTTCTTTATTATTCCAGGACGCCGGCCACTGGCAAGATATGTATTGATACCACATAATCCAGAAGTCATCCGAGCAGCCTCTAATTTTGTTATCATACCGCCAGTTCCATAGCTGGAGCCGCTACCTCCAGCATAGGATTCAATTTCGGGCGTTATTTTTTCAATAACCTTAATAACTTGACCATCAGGGCCTTTAAAGCCCTCCACATCCGTCAGAAGTATAAGTTTATCGGCATCAGTCTTAACGGCTATAATACCAGCCAGGCGATCATTATCCCCAAACTTTAACTCTTCCGTAGCCACAGTATCGTTCTCATTTATAATGGGAACAACCTTGTGCTCAAGAAGAGCACTTAAAGTGTTTCTTATATTTAGATAACTGCTCCTTCTTGCAAAATCAAAGGCCGTGACAAGGACCTGTCCGACATTCCTATTTTGCAAAGCGAAGGCTTCAGCATAAACTCTCATAAGTCCAGGCTGTCCGACACTGGCAGCCGCCTGCTTATCTCTTATGGTTAAATTTTTACGTGAGAGTTTGATCGCACCACAGCCTACCCCTACTGCTCCGGA
>JAAZFS010000003.1 GCA_012511615.1 Elusimicrobiota bacterium
AAGAGAAAAAAGTATAGCGACTCCCCGTCCCTATTATAAAGCTTTTAGAGATATTCTCGGCGGCCAAAACTACATCGGCAGGATATTTATCAGCAGATTTTTTCAGCAAAGTAGCCCTCATAATGTTTAAATATCAGATATCCTATAGCCATAAGCACAGTAGAAAGAATAAGCACATAAAATAGCCCAGCAGGATCCGGCATTGTCATATCTATCAAAACAGACCGAGTAGCAATAATTATATGGGTCATGGGATTAATAAGAATTATGGCCCTTTTTTCTGGTGCCAGCATATCCAGTGAATAAAAAATCGGAGTTAGAAAAAGCCCAACACTTGCCAAAATCTGCCATATTCGGTTTATATCCAGAAAAAACACTCCCAGCGTAGCAAGAATAAAACCCATGGCAAGCGCAAGATAAATATTCAAAATTAGAATAGTGAAAAGAAAAAGTGCATATATACTCACTGCTCTTCCTAAGAGAAGCCAGAATACCACAAGTATAAGAAGCTCAAAAAAATGTGAGTAGAGAACCGCAAATACAGATGCCACCACAAGCACATCATTGGGAAACTTAATATTTCTCACATAATTTCCCTGCCTCATTACCGAGTTAATTGCGTTAGAAGTGGCGTTGACAAAAAAGTTCCATTGGACAATTCCGATAATAAGATAAAGGGCAAAGTTATCAATATGAGCCCCCATCCATTTATCAAAAAGACTATAGAGGACAAAGAAATAAATCAGAGGATGGAGCATGGTCCATAAGAAGCCAAGAAAAGAGCCCTGATCTTTCAGTTTAAACTCGGCGCGGGCCATCTCCAGCGTCATTATAACATGTCTCCGCTCAAATATGCGGGGTAGTTTCATAAGTTGTTTTTCTTATTTCTCGATTGAATTTTCAAGAAGTCTCACCTCTTTCAGAATAGTTTTATTCTCTGGATCAAAGTTCAGATACTTTCTAAAAGACTCCAGTGCATCTTCATTTTTTTCGATAGATTTATAGTAATATCCCAGATTAAACCAGCGATGTTGTTCAAGAGAAGTATTTAGGCCTATGCCTATATCAACGCCCAGTCCCCGGGCAAAATTTGAAAACTCCTCCCACCGCCTCATCCTTTCTGGATAAGTGTTTTTACCGTCCATTGAACGCCAGTAAAGATTGTCCGCGCTATTTTCCAATATTCCGAATTCCTCGGTATTTTCCCCCAGATAGCTATTTGATTCGGGGACGCAGAATGAAAAACTGGGGTATGCAACCGAAATATATTTTGCGTTCCTTTCAAGGAATTCCAGCGTCATTTTAAAATCTTCCTCTGTTTCGCCCGGAAATCCAAACATGAAATTTGCCTTTATCAGTATCCCCGCCTCATATGTCGCCTTCAAGACCTTATCTGCATCAGGGATACGGTAATTTTTCTTCATTAGATCCAAGACTCTCTGGGATCCCGATTCAATCCCGTATGTTAAGCGAAGACAGCCAGATTTTTTAAGCTTTTGAAGAATTTCAGGAGTCATCTCTGGCCGAATGATGGCATTAGCATGCCAACGAAGCCCTTCTTTGGGAGGATTTGCAATCATAGCATCTGCAAATTCCTCAAGCGCCCTCATATTTCCGTTTAATAGAAGGTCCATAAACTCAATGTGTTCTATATCAGGAAAGTTTTTTATATGGAAGGCAATCTCATCATACATTCTCTGGCCAGACATAGTCCTAAATCCCTTCCAGTATGTGGTAGCACCACAAAAAACACACTTCCAGGGGCAACCGCGACTCATCTGAATCGTGAGGTGATTTCCCAACCAGTGGGGTCGCTGATACTTGTCTAGAGGAAGTTGAGAAAAATCCAAGAAAGGGAGGGAATCAAGATCTTTCAAGTATGGACGAGGTGGAGTCCGTACATATTCACCAGATTTGTTGTATATTATTCCCAGGCATTTATCGAAATCGCCAGATTCTTTTATAGTTTTAACAAGCTCGGGAAAAGCCTGGTCACCTTCACCGGTTACGATAAAATCCACCAGACCGCTTTTAAGTATCCTCTCTACTTCCCCCTCTTCCTCCCGGAAAAAGATATGGCCACCAAATATGATTTTCACATCCGGAAGTTGTTCTTTTATTAAACTGGCATATTTCAGGGCCGAGAGTTTAGATGCTAAATTAAGTGTAAAGCCTATCAGGTCAGGTTTGATCTCTAGAATTCTCTGAATATGTTTATTGATTTCTTCAGAATTTTCTTTAAAAAACCCGGCAACAAACTCCGGATCAGACCATAAAAAGCTCTGCTCTATTGCCCAGGAGCTATTGTATTTTGCAGTACGGGAGTCAAAAAGTTCCAGATTCAGATCAATCGCTGTAACGTCCTCCCCCTCCTTTTTCAATATGGCACTAAGAAGTGATAGGGCAAAAGGTGGTTCGTAAACTCCCCATACAGGTGTTTGAAGAAGAAGAATTTTCATATCAGTTTACCGGTCCAATTAAATCTTTCTTTAGGAGCCTATCTATAAGCTTATTTAACCCTCTACGGACATCTGCCTCTGGGGCATCATACTCTTCGACAAGCTTTTTAAAGATATCTTCAAGAGACTGTTTCTCCGCTATCATCTCCCAGATTTTGGTTCCCACTCTATTTAAATAGCAGTACTCTTCCTTATCTGGATCGACCATAACAGCCTCTCCGTCAACTATTTTCCACAGGACCGTTTCCCTGACCTTGTATATCATCATTTAACCTCTTAAAAACGTTTATGAATTGTACTAAATTCCACTTAAATAACCAAGTTTTTTGGGAAGAGCCCCTCCTCAAAGGCCTGACTGCAAAAAGGAAAAGGAGAATATATATCCCCCGAGCCTGCCAGAGATACTGCCCGGCATTTCCCCAGACATAAGTCCCTATAAAAGCACCGGGCGCAGATACCCTCAAGTGAGGCTGGGAGTCTCTCTCTCACTTCCTTAAGTAGTGAGGACTCTCTCCATACTTCTTCTATATTTCTCTCCGAAATATTACCAAAACAGGATTCACTTTCAAGTTCTCCTATTCCACAAAGCGAAAAATCACCTTTCGATGTAATTCCAAGAATGTTTTTTATAGAGCAAAAGCCTCCCGCAAAAACTTCTGATGGAAGAAGAAATGCCGGTGGAAGATCCAACAATACTGGAATCCCAGCCTCTTGGCCAACTTGGCGGGCGCTGTCTCTAAGAAAAAGGATTTCTTTTATTTCAGGTAGCTCCCCTTTTTCCTTCATCAGGCTAGCTCTCCTATACTCCGAAATAATATTAATTTTAAAGCATACTGCCCCTATCTCCCTCGCTAATAAGACAGTTTCCCTTAGAAGAGGCAAGTTTTTTTTCCAAAGAGAAAATACAATTTCAAGTTTAATATTTTCTGCGCTGGCCTTGAGTATTCCTTGTCGGGCCGCTTCAAAGGCCCCTTCTTTTCCACGGAAAAAATCGTGATCTTTAGCTGTGGGTCCATCTAAAGATACAGAAACTCTGCTAACCCCCGCCTCCTTTAATTTTCTAACTGCCTCTGAATTTAAAAGAGTCCCATTTGTCTCTAAAGAAAAAGAAACATCCTCCGCCGCCAGCCAATCAATAAGCTGAAAAAAGTAGGGAACCATAAGAGGTTCGCCCCCTGTTAACTTTACACCTCTAAGCCCCAAATTCCTGGCATCTGATATGGCTACCTTCAAATCTTCAAAATTTGGGAAGGAGAGCTTATCTTCACCAGATGGCTCTATCCAGCAGTGACGGCAGGCAAGATTGCAAGAGCCACTCAAATAGATGTAGAGCGATTTTAAAGGATATTTAGAAGATTCCAGCAAGTTTTCTCTCCATAACTTCCATTGAATATGATAGATTAGCGCGCCTGTGGCCTCCGTGAGAAATTTTCCCCCATAATTCTCCACCGGAATATAGCCTCTGAATCTGCTCAAGAAACTCCTTAGGACTATCTGCCAAGAGGAATTCTTCTTCTGGAGCAAGGTCCATCCCCTCGACCGCAACTGATGTTGCCACAACCGGAGCCCCATAAGCTAAGGCTTCTACAACTTTATGCTTGAGCCCTGCTCCTATTCTAAGCGGTACAAGTGACAAAATCGAGGAGGCCGCATATATTGTAGTATCCGGAACATAGCCAGTAATTTCCATATATTTACTCTCAATCTGCCTAAGGCTATCAGGAGGATAACTCCCTACTGCAAAAAATTTAAAATTTGGTATTTTCTCTACTATCAAGGGGATAATTTGCCTATAGAAATATTTCACCGCGTCAGTATTTTGGATATTTTTCATACATCCAGTAAAAAAAGCATAACGACGGCCTTCAAAGCCCCTAATCTTTTCAGGGACTCTAATTCCTGTTGGCAGAGTTTTAGCTGGGACTCCACATAAATCTTCTGTTATTTTTTTTTCTCTGTCCGTCACACAGAGCACAAG
>JAAZFS010000040.1 GCA_012511615.1 Elusimicrobiota bacterium
CCAGCGCCATAAGTTATTTTCATTTTTGCAGTCATTTCCATTTCTTTCTCCATCATAACTTCTTCCTTTCTCAAACCAGCTTTTTCCTTATCTGCTTCTGCTGCCTTTACACATCCGCTGGATAAGATAATCAGCGCTGGTACAATCATCAATTTCAAATATTTCATATTTAAATTCCTCCTACTCATTCTCTAATAATTTTTTTACGCCCGAGCAAAATCCGGCTGTTTCAATAAAGCTCTCTGCATCTGACATTGACTCCAACCAAAATGGGAATTTCCTGCACTGACTGGGACGCGCCGCATAAACTGTACAACTCCTACCTTTGAGAAAGATACAGGCCTTGTCGGCGGCTCCTCTTATCCTCATCCTAGCGCCGTAGGACTGGACATATTTATTAAAGAAATCCTTAACTTCTATCTTAAGAAATTTAGCCAGCCTAATCCCCTCTTTACGGTTAATAAAAACATAACCACTTACCCGGCAACAGTCTCCACAGTGTAAACAGCGGAACTCAAGATCTCCACTTTTGAGTTTTTCATAAATATTTCTCATGGTCTTTTATAATATTAATCCTTAATCTTTTTCGCAAGTGTAAGTAAAGGGAAAATAAACTCTACTCTAAGTAGGCTTGTGCGGGCCTATTTAAGCGAGCTCGGGTCTTTTGAGTATCCCGTCTATGCGAAACTTTTGTTCTCCGCCCTGCTCCCTGCAATAACCCTTCATAAGGGCGTGACTTCCCCTTGTGTATATTTTTATTGGAGGCTCAAGGATTCTGATGTTCAGATCTCCCGCTTCGGTACGGTACTCTATTTTAAGTGGAGTTTCATAGCGGTTTGCATTCTTTATAAGGGGCTTCAAGTCTTTTTTGGAGTAGGCGGGGGGAAAAGGAACACTTCCACCCTGGAGTTTCAGAAGATCCCCTGCTGTTTTAATTTTTTTTCTTCTTTTTAAATCAGTTATAAAATGAAGAAGAATCTTTGAAGTAGCCTCGACATCATCCATTGCCCTATGGGCATTCTCTATTTTTATATTAAGAGAAGTAGCGATATTTCCCAGAGCCTTACTGGGAAACTCCAAAGTAAAATATCTTCTTGCCAACATAAGCGTATCTAAAACATTAAATGATACATAGGGTGAGTATTCTCTCATAACAGGAACAAGAAAACTTAAATCAAAGGGAGCATTATGAAACACAAGAATAGAATCTTTTGCAAAGTCCATAAAGGGACCGATTAATTTATCAATCGTAGGAGCCGTTTCCACCATGGACTGGTCAATGTGAGTAATCCGCATGACATCACGGGGGATTTTCTTATTGGGATTTACAAGATTAGTGAATCGGCCGACCTCTTCACTTCCTTTGAGCCTGAGGGCACCAATCTCAATTATTTTTTCTCCGTCGTGAGGAAAAAAACCTGTCGTTTCAAGGTCAACTACTGTAAATTCTGCCTCTTCAAGAGGAGCTAAAAGTAACTTATCCAATTAAATATTATAGTTTCCGGAGGTCTCAGGTTGAAATAAAATTTCTTCTATTTTTATGTGGCAAACACCCGTAGGGATAGGCCATTCCACAATATCACCCTCAGAATATCCAAGTATAGCAGTGCCAACAGGAGAAATGATAGATATCATGCCGTCTTCTGCGCTAGCATCTTCTGGGAATACCAGCGTATAAATCATTTCTTCATCATTATCAATATCTCTTAATCTCAATTTAGAGTTCATAGTAACAACATTTTTTGGGATAGACTCCGCCTCCATGATTGAGGCCCGGTCAAGTTCTTTTTTTAAGGCCTTTATATATTCAGGCGCTTTATAGGTGTACTCGCTGGCAACCATTACCAAGCGACTCAGCCGGTCAAAATCTAATCTTGTTATATAAATTTTACGCTCTACCGCGTTCATTTTTTTCTCCTTTGTTTTTGTTTTTTTGGAGAGAATCCTTATCTAGTTTCAGCAACTTTGCAGACAATAGCTCAACATATATTATAGTGTATTATTTGGACATATTTTTCAAGTAGAGGGAGGAAGTATATTAAGACTCAAAGCTAATGTGAATTTTTATAAATTTTCTCTATTTCAGTCCAAGCCGCCTGTAGATAACTGGAATATGCTTGAGGGCATTTGAGGGATTAATTTTCTCCCATACTATGGATTCAGGTGTTCTGCTTTCATGAGAAATCATCTTTACAATCTCTTCTGTAGAAATATTTTTCATGGCGGCATCTCTTAAGAGAGAGTAGGCACGCCCCCTCTCTATATCTTTCTCAAGCAGAAAACTTAAGGCGGAAGAAGATAAAAGACGAGGTAGGGCTGAATTATAATTTTCCTGAATACGGTCTTTATCTATCTCAAGTGAGGGGGTCATGCCCTTGGATAGGACAAGTATATAATGCGTTAAAATACTCGCATCCTCTAAAATCACTCTCTCATTTGAAGAATGGGTGATATCTCGCTCGTTCCAGAGGGCAATATTAGTAAAACCAGTATTAGGATAGTTGGCTACCAGACGGGCAAGTCCACATATGCGCTCGGATATAACGGGATTACGTTTGTGTGGCATGGCTGAAGACCCAGTTTGATCCCCTCCAAAGGCCTCATAAATCTCCCCTATTCCGTCCTGAGAAAGCAGGCGGACCTCAGTTGCCAGTTCCGCGGCCGAAGAAGATATTAAGGCAAGAAGCGAAAGATACTCGGCAAAAATATCCCTGGGTACTACCTGAGAAGTTATTTCTTGAGGACTAAGACCCAATAGGGAAAGAGCTTTTTCCTCAACCTCGGGATCTATGAGAGAATATGTTCCAACTGCTCCGCTAATTTTCCCTTTAAGACCTCTGGCAGTAAACTCGCCTATCCTTTCAAGATTTCTTTCGGCGGACGCATAATAACGGGCAAACTTTAAGCCCAAAGTTATGGGTTCCGCTATACGGCCGTGAGTCCTTCCGCACATAAGAAGATCCCTATACAATAAAGCTTTCTCTTTATAAATCTCTTTTAACTTTATTAGATTTTTTTCAATTAAGCTGAGTGACTCTTTAATTTGAAGAATCCGAGCCGTATCCATGATATCAAAGGAAGTAAGACCCCGATGAAGCTGACCTGCCCCGGAACCCAGTCTCTCCTGAATAATATCTATAAAAGCATTAAACTCATGACCGTTTATCTTTTCTCGCTCTCTTACCTCTTCAGGGTCAATGTTAATCTCTAAAATACGGGCGGCAAGGCTTTCATCACCGGTGGCGGAAAGTACAGCCGCCTCCACTTTGAGCCAATAAGTATAATAATTTTTTTCTCCCCAAATATTCTTCATCTCGGGAAGGGTATATCTTTCTATCATGTTTTTTTTTCTCCAGCGGGAAATAGTAGATCTATATCCTTTAAAACTTCTATAGTCGGTGGGGCAGAAAACCATTCTTTTCCAGTAAGAGCATTGGCTATTGATTTATAAAGATTAGAAACTAATTCCTTAAGACCTTCATCCAAGGGAGGAGGACAAGGCGCAAACTCTAGCCATAAACTACCCTTCTCTTTTTTAAGTTTCTCAATCTGGCCATACCAGGGAGTCGTTCTGTAAAACTGCCTCAATACATCTTTATTTGCAGGAAAACCCTGCATAACCAGCCGGGATTCATCGGGTGTACCAGCCAAATCCGATAGAAAAAGCTGTCGACCTGCTCCAAAACCTAATTCCAGTTTACCATCCAAATTTTCAAAACCTGCCTGGGCAGCCCTATCTGAAATAATTGAATTGATTTTCAATATAAATTGCTTAATATTTTCTTCATCTTTTTCTGATAGGCTGGCAATTTTTCTGGCTTCCTCCCAGGTTAGATAGCGATCAATTGCCTCTAGTTTTGTGGAAATATCAATAAAGGGTGTGGGAAGTTTTTCACCCGGACTTGGATAGGATTTTAAGCCCAGACTTTCATAAGTTATCTCACCGGATTTAAGG
>JAAZFS010000041.1 GCA_012511615.1 Elusimicrobiota bacterium
AAATATTCTGTTTTTGCAATTCTGGGAGATGGAGAGATGCAGGAAGGAAGTATTTGGGAGGCCCTTATGGCGGGGGGCCATTATAGGGTGGGAAATCTTTGCGGAATTTTAGATTACAATAAAATTCAAGAAAACGGGCCTGTTAGTGAAATACTTGCTTTGGAACCACTTGCAGAAAAACTAAGAACCTTTAACTGGGAGGTGGTAGAGGCTGATGGACATAATTTTACTGACTTAAAGAGGGCTTTTGATTGCTTTCCAACAGTCTCAGGGAAACCCCTCTTTATAATAGCGCATACTGTAAAGGGCAAAGGGATATCTTTTATGGAAAATAACCCCGCCTGGCATGGGAAGGCGCCTGGAGAAAAAGATTTAAAGGTGGCACTTGATGAGCTTGTTTGAAAAAGGCACCCTAGTTCCTACGAGAGACGGCTTTGGAAAAGGTCTCGTGAAGCTTGGGGAGAAATATGATGACCTTGCTCTTGTTTCCGCTGATTTAGAGGATGCTACCCGGGCAGAAGAGTTTATGAAACGCTTTCCGAAAAGATCTTTTAGTGTTGGGATAGCTGAGCAGAACATGGTAGGTCTTGCCGCTGGTCTTTCTCTATCGGGTCTTCGAGTATTTACGAATTCCTTTGCTGCTTTCCTTACAAATAGAGCATATGACCAGATAAGAATTTCGGTGGCCTATAATGAACTACCAGTAAAACTGGTCGGATCTCACGGCGGTCTCACCGTGGGACCAGATGGTGGAACTGCCCAATCTTTAGAAGATATAGCACTGATGAGGGTTATTCCTGGAATGCAGGTTGTAGTCCCTGTCGATGCAAACGAGGCTTTTCGCGCTACCGAGGCACTCTATGCTCTTGATGCTCCAGCTTATATGAGGGTTTTCCGTCCGCCATCTCCTGTAATTACAGATTTAGAGGAAACTTTTGAGATTGGAAAGGCAAAAATTTTAAAAGAAGGATCGGATATGGCGATTATCGGTTGTGGAATAATCTTAAATGAAGCCTTGCTGGCGGCGGAGAAATTGGACTCTGAGGGAATAAACGCCAGAGTGGTAAATATGCATACGGTTAAGCCTCTTGATACTGCTACAATCCTCAGTGCTGCTTCTACCGGGGCGGTGCTTGTGGTGGAAGATCACCAAATAAGCGGAGGTCTGGGAGGGGCTGTGGCAGAATATCTTCTTGCTGAGAGTCCGGTAGTGTTTGGACAGGTAGGTGTTAGGGATTCCTTCGGTGAGTCCGGGGAGCCTGGTGAGCTTTTGGAAAAATATGGGCTATCAGCTGATTCTATATATCAGAAAGCCCTAAGACTCTTTAAAAGAAAAACGGAGAAATAAAATGCAAAAAGATGTAAAAGAACTTACTCAAAAACTTCAAAAAAACAAAAAAGACTTAAGCATAAAAAAACTTTTTAAAACAGATCCAGATAGATTCAGCAGATTTTCAAAGCAAGCCGAGGAGCTTCATCTACTTTATGATTATTCCAGGAATCTGATTGACAAAGAAATTTTTGATGGTCTTATGGATATAGCTGAAGCCGCCCGAATAAATGATTATGCTCAAAGAATGTTTGCTGGGGAGAAAATCAACTGGACAGAGGACCGGGCTGTCCTACATACGGCTTTGAGAGATTTTTCAGGAGGAAAAATAGAAGTTGATGGCCAGGATGTTATGCCTGAGATTGTCAAAGCTCGTGAAAAAATGAAGGTTTTCTCAGAAAAAGTTCGTTCTGGAGAATTCAAGGGTAGCACCGGTAAAAAAATCTCCACTGTTGTTAATATTGGAATTGGAGGGAGTGATCTGGGGCCCCGTATGGCAGCCCTGGCCCTGAGGGCTTTTTCGGATGGGCCCCGCCCCGTATTTGTCAGTAATGTTGATGCGGCGGATATTATTGAGAGTTTGAAAGGGCTTGATCCTGAAACGACGCTTTTTCTTGTCGCTTCCAAGACTTTTACTACTCAGGAAACAATAACAAATGCCCTATCCGCCCGAAGCTGGCTGACCTCGGCGCTTGGTGAGGATGCAGTGGAGAAACATTTTGTAGCCCTCTCAACAAACCGGGAGGAGGTGGAGCGTTTCGGGATTGATCCAGAGAATATGTTTGGTTTCTGGGATTTTGTTGGGGGCAGATATTCTCTTTGGTCCTCAATAGGCTTGTCGCTTGCAATTAGTATCGGCTATGAAAATTTTGAGAGTATGCTCCGAGGGGCGGAAGCGCTTGATAAACATTTTCTTGAAACAGAATATTCAGAAAATATACCCGTGATTATGGCTCTAATTGGGTTTCTCTACAATAATGTCTATGGTTTTGACACGACTGCCATCCTCCCCTATTCGCAGTATCTGGAGAGGTTTCCAGCCTATCTACAACAAGGGGATATGGAGAGTAATGGAAAAAGCGTTAATAGGAGTGGGGGGCCTGTAGATTATCATACAGGCCAGATAATATGGGGAGAACCCGGAACAAATAGCCAGCATTCCTTTTTTCAGCTCCTGCATCAGGGAAGTCGCATAATTCCTGCAGATTTTATTGGCTATATAAATCCACCAGAAAGAAAGGGAGATCATCACGATAAACTGATGGCTAATATGTTTGCCCAGGGAGAGGCTCTTGCCTTTGGTTGCACAAAAGAAGAAGCAAAAAAAGAAATGCAGGATGCTGGTTTAAGTAAAGAGGATATAGATATGCTGCTTCCCCACAAAGTTTTTCGAGGTAACCGGCCGAGTAGTACCCTTCTCTTTGAAGAGCTTACTCCCTATACTCTAGGTGTCCTTATTGCTCTTTATGAACAGAAAATATTCGTTCAGGGGATTCTGTGGGATATAAATAGTTTTGACCAATGGGGGGTTGAACTAGGAAAAAAATTGGCCAGCCGTATATTGAAAAAAATCGGAGACGCCGAGGTAGAAGGCTTGGATAGTTCAACTTCTGGACTCCTTGCTGCCTATATTAAGGGGAAGGAGATCTAAGAGTGCTTACAGGAAAACAAAAGAGATATTTGAGAGGTCGCGCCGCAACTATAAAGGCCACTCTTCAAATGGGAAAAGATGGGCTTACTGAGACATTTACGGAGGAACTGAAAGCTGCTCTTGAAAGAGATGAGCTTGTAAAAGTTTCAGTAAATAAAACCTCGCCTATGGGGGTAAAAGAAGCAGCAGAAAGCTGCGCCACCGGATCAGAATCGGCGCTAGTGCAGATTATTGGGCGAAAACTTGTTCTTTATAAGCGATCCGAGGAAAACCCTGTAATTGTACTTCCAGAATAGTAGGTTAGACTCTGGGAAAATCTCCGCCCTAGAAATTTAAGCTAGGGTTTGTACAGTTCTATCTAGAAATCAGGACAATCCTGCTTGCATAAAAACGGGGTGTAGTGTATAATTATTTATTAAAATAGTCGGTGTGTTGACGGGAAAAAGTTGAAAATAACAAGTTTTCGGCAAATTTAGGAGGTAAGAATTTATGTGTCCGATAAAATGGGTAGAAAATCCAAATCCAGACAGTGCAGCTTTTGGTGTTGAGCTAGGAAAATTGATGCCAC
>JAAZFS010000042.1 GCA_012511615.1 Elusimicrobiota bacterium
CTGTTGCCTTGAGACGGATGGATTTTGATTCACCTGACGATGAGTTTATTTCCAATATTGATACTGAAAAAGTTCTTCTTGTTCCCAACACATCAGGAGCTAGGACCGCAGCTGAGGCAGTTCGTTTATCAGAGCTGGCCCGCGAGGCCGGAGGTGGCGACTGGGTTAAGCTTGAACTAGCTCCAGACCCCCGCTATCTTCTCCCTGATCCAGTGGAGACTCTCACTGCTGCCGAAGCGCTTGTAAAGAAAAGCTTTAAGGTCCTTCCCTATATAAATGCCGATCCTGTTTTGGCCAAGCGTCTTGAAGATGTGGGCTGTGTTGCAGTCATGCCTTTGGGCTCTCCCATTGGGACCAATAAGGGTCTTAAGTCAAGGGATATGATTGAGATAATAATAGAGCAGGCTGGCGTTCCAGTTATAGTAGATGCTGGATTGGGTATGCCCTCGCATGCGGCTGAAGCCATGGAAATGGGAACTGATGCTGTAATGGTAAATACCGCCATAGCTTCCGCCTCTAATCCAGTGGAAGTCGCTGAAGCTTTTGCTCTTGCAGTTCAGGCTGGCAGGAAAGCTTTTCTACATAGTGGAGTTAGCACTTCCAAAGAGGCCCGTGCCAGTAGTCCAGCCGAGGGGTTTATAGAATCGCTGCAATAAGCAGTAAAAACTTATGAGTCGGGACTATATCACAGATTCTTTTTACGGAACGAATCATTTTCCGCCAGAAGATCTCGGAGAACTTCTGGCTAAGTCGTCCGACAGGGATATAGCGGTTATTTTAGAAGAAGCTGGAAGAGTCAGAAACCAAAGATTTGGGAAACGAATAAACCTTTATGCACCTCTTTATCTATCCAACTACTGTAGCAACCACTGTCTTTACTGTGGTTTCAACTCTAGCCGAGATATTCCTCGTACTGTACTGACCCCCGAAGAGACTCAGAAGGAGGTTGAATATCTGGCCAGTGCTGGGTTTAAGAGTGTGCTTTTAGTTGGGGGAGAGGATCCTTTTAGGGCAGGTCACAGCTATTATCGTGACGCTATATCTCCTCTTTTAAAAACTTTCAGCTCTGTTTCACTTGAACTCAGCCCTTTCTCAATTTCTGAATACCAAAAACTCTACGCTGCGGGCGCAGATGGGGTTACGGTCTATCAGGAGACTTATAATGAAAACCTCTATGCAGACTATCACATATCTGGTAGCAAAAAAGATTACCGCTGGCGTCTAGAAACACCTGAGCGGGCCGCGCTTGCGGGTATACCCAATGTTAATATTGGGGCCCTACTTGGTCTTGCACCTTGGAAGGAGGAAATCCTAGCCCTTGCTTCCCACTTAAATTATTTGATTAAAAAATACTGGAAGGTAAATTTTGGAATTTCTTTTCCCAGAATTTTGTCCAAGAGTGAGGATTTTAAGGTTCCTTATCCAGTGAGCGATAGAGATTTTGTAAAGATTCTTGCTTCCATGCGCTTGTGTTTTCCCGATACCCCTATATATCTTTCTACTAGAGAATCACCTGTGATGAGAGATAATCTTCTAAAATATGGAGTTACTCACATGAGCGCTGAATCGCAGACGGCTCCTGGTGGCTATCTCAATCCTGGGTCAGTCTGTGAGCAGTTTGGGGTAACCGATACAAGGAAAGTTGTAGACATAATGGAAACAATCAAAAGTGCAGGTCTAAGTCCAGTTTTCAAAGACTGGGATAAGGGCTATATTCCCTCAGAGAAAAACCTATGCGGATAATATTAAATGGAAAAGAAAGAGAGACGGATTCAAAAACTCTTCTAGAGCTCTTTAAAGAACTTTCTCTAAAAAGGGAGTATTGTGCGGTAGAGGTTGACGGAGTAATTTTCAAAAAAACCGACTCCGCTGATATTCCGCTCAAAGAGGGAGGTCGTATAGAAATCGTGCGTTTTGTGGGGGGAGGATGAAACCTTCATTTAGTGATATTGACCTTTACCCTGTAATAAGCACTTCCGGAGAAAATCCAGAAGAGCCGGTTCGGATTCTACGTGAACTTCTAAAAACGGACATTAAAGTTGTCCAACTCAGGGAAAAAAAACAAACAAAGACCGAGCGGGCCAGGTTGGCAGAAGTTTTCAGGAAAATGACCCTAGCTAAAAATGTTCTTCTGATAATAAACGATGATATTGATATTGCTCTGGATTCTTCTGCCGATGGAGTTCATCTTGGAAATGATGATATGCCCCTTAAGGAGGCCAGGAAGCTGGCTCCGAACTTGATAATCGGAAAATCCTGCCACAGCGTAGAAGAGGCTCTGGCGGCGGAGGCAGAGGGCGCCTCCTATATTAACATAGGCCCTATCTTTAAAACTCCGACAAAAGAGGGGATGAATCCGGTAGGGCTGGACCTTATCAGTGAAGTGAAAAAAATTACAAGCCTCCCCTTTACTGTTATGGGGGGAATAGATAAGAACAATTTAAAAGATGTAGTATCGGCTGGTGCCAAGAGAGTAGCTATGGTAAGGGGTTTTATTGGAAAAGATATACCGAAAAAGACAGCAGAGCTTTACCAAGTTTACCGTACGGCCCTTAAAGAGTATTTACTAAAGGGGGAAACTTCGTGATATTTCCTCGGCCCATTGAAAGAGTCAGGAACTTTTTTGAAGTTGAAATTTGGAAACTTGACCCAGATTCCTATGGCTTTTTTTTGGGGAACGGGCTCAAACTTTTTCGGATTCTATTAATAATAATAAATGA
>JAAZFS010000043.1 GCA_012511615.1 Elusimicrobiota bacterium
GCGTTTGGAAGTTGCATAATACCAAAAATCAATACTGCAATAACTGGCGTGAGACCTGCCAGGGTAATTATTCCAAATACCCCATAATCCCCTATTCTCTTCCCAGTTACCTGGCTAGCTCCTATACCTAAAGCAATAACTAGTGGCACAGTAACTACTCCCGTGGTAATGGCTCCGGAATCCCAGGCTAGGCCCAGAAGATACTGCAAGTTAGGATCTAAATATACATACAGGGTGAGTAAGGAAAGAATAGATATAAGTGAATAAATAAAGGGTTTAAGCGACCAGCCATAGATAACTCGAAGAAGTCCCATGACAACCGCAAATCCCACACCAATTCCCACGGCCGAAACAAGAAGTTGCGCCCGGGCATTTAGGAGCATAAAAAGTAGAGGTGCCTTCCAAGCTACTGTGCTTCCTCCGATTGTTTTTAATATGTTTACAGAGGGCTCAGCAAAAGTTGATAGCAAACCTAATATAAAGGCAAAAAGTAGGATAGTCGGAAGCTTTGATTTCTGAGGGAGCTTTACTCCCACCCGCTCTCCGAGTGGCATTATACCCAGCATCAGACCTTCCATAAAAATAGCCAGCCCAATGACAGTAAAGACCAGCCCTAAAGCTATCAGTCCCCCTTCAAGAACTGGCAATCTTAAAATCAGAACCTGAAAAAGAAATAGATATATGGTGATAAAGGAAATTGCCTTTATCTGTTCATAAATCCTTTTTCTTGAGTACCTTACAATAAGCCGAAGTGCTTCTTTGAAACCAACCTTGTTTTTTTTGAGTTTAATGTCTCGTGCGTTCATCTAAAGAAACTTCCAAATCTCCTGCTGTTTTCATAAGCGTTTGAATTGCTAATATTTAATCAGTCCCTGCTCTATTCTGCTTACGGCACTATTTGCCATATGACTTTTCCAACTAATTTCTCTTATAAGCAAGTCTTTTCTGTAAGCAGATTTTTACCTTAGAATTAAAGATAGGTTTCTCCAAAACTACCTATCAATATTGCACCCTAGTGTCTAAATTTTGTGGATGGTTCTATAGGTATTAAGTACATAATACTAAATTAAAAAAAAACTTCAATATCTTTACCCTACAAATCAAGTAAAAAACTGATTAAAAAACTTATTTGATATTAATATCAAAAGCAGCCAAAAGACCAACAACTTCCGGGAATGAAAAACTAGCCTTCCTGAGATTATTTTGATTTGGATCTATAATGTAATTTTTGGCATTTTCAAGTGAGGCAAAACTTAAATTTGTTTTATGGAACCGACTGTATTTAAGATCCGAATTATCAAAATTAGCATTCATAAGATTGGTTTCTATAAAATCACTTTCAAATATTTCACACCCATTAAAGCTGATATCATTTAAGTCCAAATAAGAAAAAACAGACATTGAGATAAATGAATCTTTAAAATTAAAACCTATCAAAAACTTATCGCACTTAGAAAAATCAAGTCCCATGATTTTACAGCCTTTAAATAAAACATTTTGAATCCGAGTATTTTCTAAGCTACAGTTTGATAGATTGCAGGTA
>JAAZFS010000044.1 GCA_012511615.1 Elusimicrobiota bacterium
GACCCAGATAAAGTAATTCGTAGGGCCTGGGAGAAATTTCGCGAATAAGAAGAGAGAGAGGTAAATAATAAGAAGTTTTCCCTGCGAGAGGGAGAAAATTTTTCGGAGAAATCAAAACAATTAGATTTTTCTGATGCAGAGGCAGAAAAATATAGAGAAATGATAAGAAATATTGATCTTAATTCAGTAGCTCCTCTTGATCTTATGCAGATAGTAAGGGATTGGCAGGAGGACTTGAAAAAACAATGAAAATTAGACTGCTTTCCCAGGAAGTATCTGAAAAAATTGCCGCCGGCGAGGTTATCGAGCGGCCTTCATCCATAGTAAAAGAACTCCTTGAAAACTCTCTTGATGCTGGTGCAAAAAAAATTGACATACTTTTTGAAGAGGGGGGCAGCCGTATTATAGAGGTTTCTGACGACGGGTCTGGTATGACTAAGGATGAACTCCCTCTGGCCGTAAGAAGGCATGCAACCTCAAAAATATCATCATTTGAGGATTTAGATAGGATAATGAGCATGGGTTTTAGAGGTGAGGCTCTACCATCAATAGCCGCCGTATCAAGAATGAAAATTATTTCTAGGGCTACAGGTGCCGAAGAGGCTTATGAACTAAAAATGGAGGGGCCTGGAGAAGCTGAAATATATCCAGCTGCTCGTGCTTCCGGAACCTTGGTTCGAGTAGAAGATCTTTTTTTTAATCTTCCAGCCCGCAGAAAGTTTCTTAAAACTCCAAATACCGAGAGGAAGCATATAATGGATTTTGTCAAAGAAATCGCCATTATTCGTCCAGATATATATTTAAAGGTAATGAGTAGTGGTAGGGTTCTTGCTGACCATTCTCCTTCAAGCACCAAGGAGAGATTTATTGCTGCAGAGGGAAAGAAACTTTACGACAAACTACTAGAAATAGATTTTGAAAACCCTTACATTAGACTTGAGGGCTATATTAGTCATCCAGAGATATCTTTTGCAAACAGAAACAAGATGCACATATACGTTAATTCCCGGCCAGTATCTTCATCTCTTGCTCAGCACGCCATTGCCACAGCCTATAGGGAGTTTATCCCTCCTGGAAGGTTCCCAGCCATCCTCTTAAATATAATTATCAAACCCTCACTTATCGATATTAATATTCACCCTTCAAAGCGAGAGGTTAAATTCATAGATCAGCAGGGGGTTTATCAGATAATTAGAAAGTATTTAACACAGGTTTTGGAAGGTTCATCAATGGTCTTTAATCTTCCTTTCAAGGAGTCAACTGAATCCAAAGACTCGCTTGCTTCTTCCCATAAAGGGTCTGGTTCTGCTATTGGCTATTCCAGAAGTCCGATTGAGGTTGATTCTTCAGCAGAGTTCAAAGAACTTGAAGTTAAAAAATCACCTATCCCCAGTTTAAGAGAAGAGTCTACTGAAGAAGTCTTCGGTATTACCCTGCGCTTTCAGTGGAATAAAAAGTATGTAGTGGGTGAAGATGAAGAGGGAATTCTTATAATTGACCAACATACGGCCTGGGAGCGGATAAATTATGAGAAGATAAAAAAAGATTTTGAGTCTGGTCATGTCCCTTCACAGGGATCACTTTTCCCTGAAATTTTTGAGCCCGGCCGGGATCGAGCCAATCTTGTCTTGGATAATTTGCCTTTATTTCAGCGCCTAGGCTTTGAAATAGAGGAGTTTGGTCCTGATATTTTCAGAATTACAGCATTTCCATCTTCTGTTATTGTAGGCCAGGAATTGCAGGCGACTGAGGATATTCTTGACCTATTAGAGGAGGGAGGGAAGTCTCCAGATAAGACATCCTTGAATGAAGACCTTATAAAAAGCCTAGCTTGTAGGTCATCGGTTATGGCGGGCGAACGCTTAAGTTTCGATGAGATGCGCTTGATGATAACTGAACTGATGAATTGCCAGATTCCGCATAGGTGTCCTCATGGTAGACCAGTTATTATTAGGATCAGCGAAAGCGATATGGATAAAAAATTTGGGAGATGACCTTTAAGGATGTAATTATTGTGGTGGGACCCACTGCCAGCGGAAAACGTCAGCTTGCTCATGCAATTGCGCAGAATACGGGCGGAGAGATAATCTCGGCTGATTCTATGAAAATCTACCGTATGGCAGATATAGGAACATCTAAGCCCCAAAAAAAATATACCCAGGAAGTTAAATATCATCTTATAGATATCATAGAACCTGATGAGCGTTATGACTTGGGTCAGTTTTTTTCTTCTGCCTGCGGATTGATTGATGATATGCATAAAAGAGATATTCTTCCAATAGTTTCCGGAGGTACTTCGCTTTATATATCCAAAATTATTGATGGTTTAGCTGCTATTCCTCCAGTATCTTCTAAAATTATTAAGGAATTGGAAAAAGAATCTGTAGAGAGTTTATATGCGGAATTAATGAAAGTTGATCCCGAAAGAGCCAGTGAACTTCATCCAAATATGAAGAGGCGGATTGTCCGGGCGCTCGGAGTGTTCAGGCAATCTGGAAAAAAAATGAGTCAGATGATAAAAAACACCTCTCCACCAGATTATAACACACTGACGCTTCTAATTGATTGGCCCCGCGAAAGGCTCTATGAAAGAATAAACCGTCGGGTAGACAGGATGATAGATGAAGGCCTTATAGAAGAAGTAAGACAACTCTTGCAGAAATACGGCGAAAAAGCTCCAGTATTTGAGGGAGTAGGCTATAAGGAATTTTTACCATTTTTAAGGGGCGAGATTTTCTTGGAGGAGGCCAAGGAGGATCTTAAAAAAGCTAGTCGGCATTATGCAAGAAGGCAGCTTGTATGGTGGCGCACAAAGAATCTTATCCGTCTTGACGGTGAAAAGCTAGTTGACTTAGGGATACTGTCTGAGGGATGATTTGTAATGCTAGTTTTTTGGATTAGGCGGGGAGAAAATCTACCTGTCGTTTTTCTAAATCAATTTTTGTCAGCTTAACTTTCATTTTTTCACCAATCCGAAAGATGCGGCCACGTCTTTTTCCTTTTAGGGCAAGCTCAGCTTCATCAAAAATATAATAATCATCTTTTAAATCGCTAATATGGATTAGACCTTCAAGTCCTTCTTTGATTTCTATAAATATACCGAAAGAAGTTATACCACTTATTATTCCTTTGAAAATTTCGCCAGTTCGTTTTTCCATATATTCCATTATCTTAAGTTCTGTAGCCTGCATTTGGGCAGAGTCTGCAGCTCTCTCCTTAGCGGAGAATTCACAGGTCCATTCTTTGAGATTTTTTCTATAAAGGTTTTCTCTTTCCTCTGAAAGTCTTCCTTTTTGAATAATATCTGCCAGTATCCGGTGAACTATTAAATCCGGATAGCGCCTAATCGGAGAAGTAAAGTGGGTGTAGTTTTTAGTGGCCAAGGCGAAATGTCCGAGATTTCTGGAGGAGTAGACTGCCTGCTGAAGAGAACGGAGCATCATAGTCCCGATAAGAATTTCTTCATTAGTGTTATCTATTTTTGCCAGGATTGTTTGTAGGTGCCTTGGAGTGACCTTGTTATCTGCTGGAATTGTAAAGCCAAAAGTTTTTACAAAATTTCTGAAAGCCTCCATTTTCTCGGCCTCAGGTTTTTCGTGAACCCTAGAGATAGAGGGTATCTTGTGTTTGAAAATATAGGTGGCAACCGTTTCGTTTGCTAGGAGCATAAATTCTTCAATAATTCTTTGTGAAAAAGTTCGTTCTTCTCTTATTAGTTCTTTTACAGAACCGTTTGGATTTAGAATTATTCTTGTATCAGGAAAATTGAAATCTATGGCACCGCGTTTTTCTCTCTTCTTAATCAGAGCTTTTGTTAATTTTCTCATATCTTCGATGGTTCTTTTAAATTTGTTATCAGGTTCTTCTGCTCCCTCTAAAATTAGGTCGATTTCCTTATAGGTAAATCTTCGGTCGCTTCTTATAAGGGTCTTTGCAAATCGTGAACTGATAATATTTCCATCATTTTTTACTTTAACAAATACGCTCAATGCTAGTTTGTCCTCACCTGGCTTTAGTGAACAGAGATCGTTGGATAAAGCTTCTGGTAGCATAGGTATAACTTTTCCAGGAAGATAGACGCTGGTTGCTCTTTCAAAAGCTGCTTTATCTATTGCAGATTCTTCTCTTACAAAATAAGAGACATCTGCAATATGTACTCCCAACTCAAAAAAATCCTTTTCTCTCTTTATGGAGATTGCGTCGTCAAAATCTTTAGAATCATCGGGGTCAATGGTAATGGTTAAGAGGTCTCTCAAGTCCTCTCTGTTTTTTTCTTTTTGAAGTTTATGGGTTTTTTGGAGCTCCCTTGCCTCGTTAATTACGGATTTGTCAAAGTCTGGCTTAATATTTGCTTTGATAAGAGTAACAGCAAGTTCAGTATTGTATGTTCCACTTTTACCTATAATTTCCTTGATACTTCCTATTGCCCGATTATGCTTTGTCGGCATTTTTTCAATATGGATAACTACACGGTCTCCATCTGTAACTTTTTTGAGAAGTGGATTCTTGGAGAGGTTGATTATATCTGACGAGCCGAGTGGATGAAATCCCTCCACTCCTCTTTTCTTAAAATAAGTTCCTACCACTTCAATTGAAGCTCTTTTAAGGATTTTAAGTATTCGTCCTTCGGGTTTAGGACTATTTATTCCGGAGGTTATTTTAACTTCAACTATATCATTATCCATGACCGTCAGTTGATTTTTACGGCTTATATATGTCAGGTTTTATTCCGTCGCTTCTAATGAGAAAAGCAAAGCCTGCCCGGTTTTTGTCTATTTTTCCTTGGATTGTAATTTTTTTAGTAATGTGAAAATTCCTGTCTTTTTTTAAGTATTGTATAAATAATTCTTTACGGCTCAACTGCACGATTGTATCAGAGTGTCACAATAAGCCATGAAGTCACAACTTGATAGCCTTTGAGGATTTGACAATTAAGAACATTTTAATTATATTTTTTTCATAATGCCAAACTACAAGAAATCACTACTTCTACACCTAAAGATAATAATTTCTGCACTATTTGTTTTTCTGTGCATCCAGGGCCCAGTTATGGGGACTTATAGAGACTGGGCAGATGAAAAGAGTCATTTTCAGGGCATGTCACTTACAGTAACTTGGGATCCTGCAGGTTCCCTCAACTTACTAGAGTGGTCTGAATTGATCGTTACAGATGATAATGCACCACCGCCTACCTATGTGGTGTATCGGAAATTTGGCTACGCCGATAGACTGACTCCAGGTGTACAGGTAGATAGTTCACCCTTTTGGATTCAATCTCCCCAAAACGCTCGAAATAATGGGTGGCAGTTTGTTGGCGCCTATGATGGAGCTGTTATTGCCATTGATAAACCTGGACCAAACTATGGTACTTGGTCATATATAGTATTTGCTAATCTTCAGGCAACTAATCAAACGACGAGAAGTAATATAGATGTTTCAAAATTTGTCCATTCACTTACGCGTACAGACGGCACCAAAGACAGTGTCGAAGAGGGGGAGGAAGAAACAGGGGGACAGTGGCAGTTCAACCAGGTATGGAACATAGGATATAACCTTCAGACAAATGCATTCACAAATATAACCATATTCAGTAGCAATACGGTTATTAATGATTTTTATCCAACGGATAGTTACGGGATGTATATAGCCACAGGTTCAAAACCTTCCCGTCCGCCTCAAGTAATATATCAGATGTCGGAGGATGCGGTCAGGAGCTTTGAAATGTCAGATGGCTCATGGAATGAATTTATGATCTGGCACTGCACTGATGAAATGGGGAAGTTAGTTCCGAGAGGAATATATATGGCGCTTGTAGAGACCTGGGTGCCAAGAGATAATCCTTTTCCTGATTGCAAGGATGATGATATGGCACTCAGGGGTACTGAACTAATATCTATTCCAGTTCGCGGTCCGACAATAAAAGAATTCACTACCAAAGGAATAAAAGCTTTTGGAGAGTTAGCTGAAATCAACTACAATATCAACTGTGCAGCCAAGGCCAAGATGGTTGTTGCAAAACCTTTTACCGAGTTTAAAAAAGCCACAACTGACGGAAGTCTTGTCTATCTTACTACGGAAGTATATGACTATGAAGTAGGAGACCCGCTCCCTCTTCTTGCTGGATCTACCTGGCAGGTTGATGCAGATAGGATTCTTAGCTATAAAAATGCAATCAATGATGCAGGTTGGAATGCTTTTAGTTGGGACGGAAGAACCGACCGCGGCGTCTCATGCGGACGTGGCATATTTAGAGTTGCTATTTCAGCTACGGATGCTTTTGGCTACCATACCTACGATACGGAAGGTATGATAACCGATTCTATTGCAGTTGACGAGCGGATAGATGATATTGAGGTAGACCGCAGACCACCTCTTTTGCAATCTTCAACTCCGCAAAGTGATTCGGTAATCCGGCATTCACTTTCAAAAATAGCTGCGGTTCTCACAGATCCATCTGGTCTTGATACGAACAATACTACAATAACGCTTGAAGGCCCAGATCCAGATAATCCGGTCCTTAGAAAGTTATATACCCAGAATGATGTAGGAATTGAGCTTGCGGTGACCGGTTCCACCCCTCATCAGAGACAGTTTACACTCTCATTTGAAGACGCAATTACTCTTAATGGTGACTACCAAATGACTGTGCATGCTGTTGATACTCAGGGAAACGGCGAAATATATACCATAGATTTCAGCTTAAACATCTCGGAAAGCGAGGAGGCTTTTAGGGAGAGTCTCCGTGCCTATCCCCAGCCTGCCGACACAGGGATGCTGAAGTTTGAGTACAGGACCATGGGGGAGGCGCATATTACTATTGAAATATTCAACCTTCTACAGCAATTACAACTAAAGGTTTTAGATAATTCCTATATTTCTGCAGCGGGGTTACATGTCAGTAACCCATGGGATTTATGCGATGAAAGCGGTAATAAACTTCCGCCGGGTCTTTATTATTATCGAGTGACCGCTGATTATACCGAGTTCAGCGGGGAAAAATTCATGGGATTTAAAAAGCTGGTGATTATAGAATGAAAATTAAGTTGAAATTTGGTTTTCTAACAGCAATTTTGCTAGTCAGTGTTCTTTCCTTTAATCTGCTAGCTGCGACACCAGGCTTGCAGTACCTTAAACTTCCCGTCTTTGCAACATCTGAGGCGATGGGTGGTGCTTATACGGCCCTCCCTGGAGATGCACCTGCTGTATTCTATAATCCGGCTGGTATATCTCTTGGTGAGAGGGAATATTTCTCTTTTTCTGCTGGGCAGAATAACTGGATTGAAGAAGTTTGCAAAAGGAGTTTTGTATTTGTTTTGCCTTCGCATATTCTTACC
>JAAZFS010000045.1 GCA_012511615.1 Elusimicrobiota bacterium
CATAGTTAGCTATGCGCTCTGCGGGTTTGCAAATTTTAGTTCCATAGCGATTCAGATAGGTGGGATAGGTGGAATAGCTCCAAGCCGGACAAAGGACCTAGCTAAGCTTGGATTGGGGGCAATGCTTGCTGGTGTAATCGCTTCAGCTCAAACAGCTGCGGTGGCCGGTGTGATGTTCGGGATTGCTGATAAACTAGGCATACAGCTAGTAGCCCTTATTTAGGAATGTTTTCAATTAGGGTTAGGGCCGTCGGCGTAATATGCGCTTTTCTTATACTTATGAGTGGTTGCGCGGCTCGGATGGAGCAGATGAAGCTGGGAATGCTTTCACAATCGGATGTGGAAATGGTCCGGGGTGGTTTACCCACACCTGTTCTTCTATTCGACGGTCTTACACGAGCCTATCCTCGTAAACGTGGTATTTTGTTTACGGCAAGTCAACTTAACACTGCTTATGGCAGCCTGCTTATGATAGAAGGTGCTGAGAATAGTGCATGCCTCTATTTCTTAAAAGCCCGAGATTATGCTTTTCAATCGCTTTATAGTAGAAACCGTCACTTTAGAAATTGGTTTGATATGGACTTTGATGAATATTCAAAGCATCTCCTTCGTTTTAGAAAAAAAGATGTTCCCTATATGTACTATGCTGGTCAGGCATGGCTTATGTGGGTAATTGCTGACGGTTCGTGGAATTCTGTTGCAGATGTTCCCAAGATTGAAGAACTCTTAAGGCGCATTATTGAACTTGATGAGGAGTATAATTATGGGATGGCACATGCTCTTCTTGGGGCTGTATATACTTCGCGACCTGCGATTCAGGGCGGTCGCCCAGACGAGGCTAAGAAACATTTTGATCGCGCACTTGAGCTGAGTAGGCGTGAAGTTCTTTTGATTCAAGTGCTTTATGCCCGCCAGTATGCAAAATTGGTATATGATAGACCACTTCATGATGAGCTTCTCGAGGAGGTCCTTGAGGCCAATCTGCAAGAACTACCAGAGGATATGCAAATAATGAATATGATGGCGATAGAGGATGCCAAGAGACTATTGGAGAGTGGTGATGAGTATTTTTAATTACAAAGCAAGGGAAGTCTTAAGATTTTTTATCTTGTTAGCTGTTCTCGCTTTATTTCCAGGGCGTATCGAAGGAGCTATAGATTTGCGGTTTTCAACAATAGCCATGGATGGAAGCCCTCAGATGGAG
The DNA here is from genome assembly GCA_012511615.1 of Elusimicrobiota bacterium. Lineage (GTDB taxonomy): Bacteria > CG03 > SLGR01 > SLGR01 > SLGR01 > JAAZFS01. The sequence goes on from JAAZFS010000045.1 coordinate 1,205, forward strand.
GCTTTCAAGGATGCAGCAAAAGAAATTGAAGCGCGAACTGAAGGCGCACTAAGGATAAAAATGTATACTGGGGGAGCGATGGGAACTGGGGATCGCCTAATAAGGAGCATCCGATTGGGCCAGCTGGATGGTGGCAGTTTTAGTGCTGGTGAGGCCGCGGCTTTTACTCAGGATCTGAGAGCACCTTCTGTTTCTTTTTTGTTTGACTCATATGATGAGGTTGATTATGTTTTTCCAAAGATAGGGGGACATCTTAGAGATACCCTGAGAGATGAAGGCTGGATAGTTCTTTCTTTTGTCGAGACTGGATTTGGCTATCTTATGAGTGTAGATCCTATCAGAAAAGCCTCGGAGTTCAAGGGGAGAAATGTATGGGCCCCGAGTGATGATTGGGTAGGGCAGACCACTTTTAGGCAATTTGGAGTTACCCCCAAACCATTGAGTTTGGCCAATGCATCCACTGGGCTTATGACGGGGATGATTGATGTGGTCGGAGGCCCATTTAGCGCAGCAGTAGGGCTTCAGTGGATTAATCGGATAAAATACGTTTTTGACCAACCGCTTCTATATACCTTTGGTGTCTTTTTAATTTCTGAATCTAGTTTCAACAAAATACCCGAGGAATACAGAGAACTTGTCATAGAAGTGTTTGAAAAACATCAGGATAGATATAAGACGACAGTACGCGAGTCTAATCTTGAAGCCCGTACAGCTATGGAGGTTCGGGGAATTGAGTTCATAAAACCTTCCGATGAAGATATGGCAGGCTGGCCGGAAAAGATTGATGCGGCCAAAGAAGAAATAAAAAATTATGGTCGCTTTACAGAAGGTTTTCTCGAAACGATTGAAAACCTTATAGCAGAGTATCGAGAGCTTCAGAACCATTAAAAGACCTTTCCTTGATTTTTTCCAGAAGCTACTGAGAGTTATTTCGTTTATTGAACACTCGTTCCTTTACCTTGCTCTTTCCGGTATAATACTTATTTCTTTTACTAATGTAATGATGAGAAATACTGGTCTCGGTGGCCTCACATGGGCTGATCGGGTTCTCTCTATTCTAGTTCTTTACATAGCCATTCTTGGTAGTAGTATAGCTGCTTCGGAAAATAAACACATAACCATAGATTTGGCTTACAATATTTTTCCCAAAAGAGCTCATAGGAATTTCCGATGGATTTCATATTTGGGAGCAGCAATTGCGGCAGGATTGCTTGCTTACTTTGCTCTGCGTATGACTGTATTTGAATATCAGTCGAAAATGGAGGTGATCCGTGGTGTCGGTGTTTGGATTCCTATGAGCATCATGCCTTTTGGGTTTATGATGATTGCTTTTCGCTATCTTGCTCATTCAATTGTTGAAATTTCTTCATCATCCGAGAAAGTGAGAAAAGAGTGAGTATTCTGATAGCGATAGCTTTTATAATGATGCTTTTTATCGGCGTTCCTCTTTTTTTGGTTCTTAGTACGCTTGCTTTTTTTCTATTTTGGCAGGCTGGCTCGCCTCCGATGGTAGTGATTAATGAGATGTTCAGTATCATAGAACAGGAAATATTCATAACTCTTCCACTCTTTACATTTGCTGGAATAATGATGAGTAAGACAAAGCTGCCGGAACGTCTGCTAAGGCTTATAAATTCAATTTTTGGATGGGTTCCTGGGGGGCTAGCCATTGTGACCATATTTGTATGTTCCCTAATAACTGCCTTTACGGGTGTAACTGGTGTTACCATTGTTGCGGCTGGAGTTCTTTTATATCCTGCTCTTCGTGCCGATGGCTATAGCGATTCCTTTAGTCTTGGCTTGATTACCACTTCTGGTTCTCTCGGACTTCTTTTGCCACCCTCAATCCCTTTAATACTATTTGCTGTTATTGCTGAGCTTGACGCACTCGAGCTCTTTAAGGCTGGTATTTTGCCCACGATTCTTATGCTCCTTGCGCTAAGTGTCTACTGTATGATTAATGGGGCCGAGCTCAGAAAGGAGAAACAACCGTTTTCTTTGAAACAAGCCCTTGCAGCATTGTGGAACTTTCGTTGGGAACTTCCTATTTTTATCTTTATACCTCTAGGAATATTTACCGGATTTATGACCGCTGTTGAGGCTGCCTCGCTTCTTGCATTTTACGTTCTTGTCATTGATCTCTTCATACTGAAAGAAATTAAATTTTCCGATTTTCCTAAGGTAGCCCGTGAAGCGATGGTCATGATAGGAAGCATAATAATTATAATCATGGCATCGCTTGCAACCTCAAATTATTTTCTTCAGGAGAATATTCCTTTCAAACTTTTCGCTTTTTTAAATCAGCATATTTCAACAAAAATTGGATTTCTCTTATCCATCAATGTCTTTCTTTTAGTACTTGGCTGTATGCTGGATATTTTTTCCTCGATTATGATAATTGTTCCCCTGCTTATTCCAGTAGCAGCTATGTATGAGGTGAATTTGTATCACTTGGGAATAATATTTCTCGCTAATATGCAGATAGGTTATGTGACGCCCCCGCTTGGGATGAATCTTTTTATCTCCTCTAAAAGTTTTGATAAGCCTGTTATAACATTGTTTAAAGCCTCTATTCCTTTTATTCTAATTTTGCTTTTAATTTTACTGTTGATTACATATATACCTACATTATCCCTTGTGTTTTTGCGATGAATGATACAATTATGTATTCTAATAGTCCATCTAATATTTGTAGGACTAGGTCTGCCTTATGAAAAAATCTAAAGAAGTAATGACCTGGCCTCGGCTATTCTATAGATTGGGGCTGATTTGTCTTGTAATGATAGTTTCATTGGGGATTTTTAACCGTGGAGCTGCCGTTCTTATTCCTTACCTAATTACCCTTATAGCAATTGTGCTTCTTAGAAAAAAAGACTACGCGCTTGCTCTTGCTATCTCTACTTTGCTCGGATTTATGTGGGTCTACTTTGGAAGAAACCTATACCTTTATAGCAATCAGACTTTTGTAATAGGGGGAATAAACTTTTTTACACTGATTGCCTTTTCCTTGGGACTTCTTTGTGCATTTATTATTTATCAGCAGTTTCTTATGAAATTGAAGTATAAAAAATTTCATCAACAGTTTGTGCTGTTTACTGGGTTGTATTGGGTTTTTTTAATAATCTTTGAGTGGATGGGATACCATGTATTTGGAATTCAGAATGCAGCTGCTTCGGAGTATCCAGGAATTCCTTTTTTTAACTGTCTTCTCGCTCCGCGATTTATGCAAGTGGCGTATTTTTCTTTTGGTCCAATTTTTTTCACACTTTATTCATTTCTCTATTCAAGGCTCAGAATTCCTTTCGTTACCAGGCTCGGAAAATCTCTTTCTATCTCTCAAAAATGATTGGTGCTGACCAGCAAGGATTAAGAGTATTTTTAGGTTAAATCCTGTTTTTTATTCCAATCTAATTACTGTTTTTAAAAAGAAATCATAGACTTATTTTTAGTATGCATTTTCTGGGCTAACTGGTCGATAAGACAGTTTTGCTTCTGGAGATAGCTGAGGTTTTGATTAGTATAGTTGTTTCGCAGTTGATAGAGGTTATATTAAACGAAATGAAATTATTTGTAATCGTAGTTATTGCCGTGACCTGTAGAGGTTTTATAAGCTTGATTTTTCCTCTCTGCTTACTTTTCGAATTTACTTTAAAAGAGTATAATGAACATATATAATATATTTACAGAATAAAGTGGCATAGAATGAGTTTTAGGAACAGGAG
>JAAZFS010000004.1 GCA_012511615.1 Elusimicrobiota bacterium
ATTATCTCTGAGGATATCTGTTACACTTTCCCAAATAGTTTCTGGGTTGGTTTTCATATTATTTGTGAAATATCTAAGTACATATTTATTTACGTAGTTATATGTAGTTTTTTACACTTACACAAGGCAGTTAAATTAATAATTTATACTATATAAAAAGGAGTTTAAAGTCAAGAATTTGACAGAGACAAGTTAAATACCCTATAATTAGCACATTTAACGATTCCAAGCGCAGGTTTTAAAATCCTGTTCTACAAATAATTTTAAGGAGAATACAAAAAATGAAAAGAACATATCAGCCGAGTAGGAGAAAAAGAAAGAAGAAGCACGGATTTCGTCTTCGTATGAGGACAAAATCAGGAATGAAGCTTATAAAAAGTCGCCGGAAAAAAGGAAGAAAGAGACTTTCAGCCTGAACGGGGACGAGCGGTTTTCCTCTTCATATCGACTCGGATCGGAGACCGGAAGAGTAATTAAAACAGGTCGGCGCGACTATTCGGGAAAGTTAGTTCTATATTTCCTGAAAAACTCCAGACCGCGGTTTGCTGCCGTAGCGGGTATTAAAGTCGGTAGCAGTGTTAAAAGAAACCTCCTCAAGCGCCGAGCTAGAGAAATCTTCAGAAAAAACAGGAAATATATGAAAAATTATTCTTTGGTAGTTCTTTTCAGAGCCGGTTCCGCCGGATACACCTACGAAGATATAAAAAGTAAAATGCTTAACTTATGCAGAAAAAATTCACTGATTCAAAACTAAAATCACTTCCATCTTCATTAATGTTAAAACTTGTAAGGTTTTATCAGAAATTTATCTCGCCACTAACTCTTCCCAGATGTAGGTTTCATCCGTCATGTTCTGAGTATTTCGCCCAGTCTCTGATAGAGAAGGGCTTGATAAAAGGAAGTTCGGCGGGAGTTTATAGAATTCTAAGGTGTCATCCCTTTTCCAATGGTGGGTATGACCCAGTAAAAAAAGGAACGAAATAATGGAATTAAGATTATTTGTGGCCGTTGCTATTTCCCTTCTAATACTTATGGTGTTTCAGCAGTCCTATGCTCCGCTTCCCCCAGCCGATGAGACTGGGGCCTTAATAGAGGAAGAAGCTCCAGTACGTCGTACTGGTGAAGGTCCAGTTAAGGAAATAATTACCGGTGATACACTGACGATTGAAACCAAAAGTATTCTTGCAGAAGTTAATTCTTTGGGCGGAGGATTTTCTAGGCTCTGCATCATTGATAAAGACGGGGAGATAATAAATCTTGTTCAGGCTGATTCATCCCCTTATCCCTTATCCCTTCAAGGATTTGGAAATTGGGACCTGAGCTGTAGCGGAGAGACTCTTATTGCTACAACTTCTGGTGAGGGCTATAGTCTAAAAAGAAGTTTTTATTTTACAGACGAGAAAAAATTAAACATAGAAACCCTGATAAGAAACGAGGGAACTGGCGAAGTCGCCTTTGATTTAGCGACAGGCTGGAACGGTGGCCTTGGTACAAGCCCGGAGCTGGAAAAGGATAACCTAAGAGATAATAGGCCTTTTATGCAGCTTAATGGAAGGATGAGAAAAAAGCTTTCTGAGGGTTCCTACGTCGGAGAGATTGGCATGGCAGGTATGCTAAACAGGTATTTTACCGTAATACTGCTTCAGCCTGGAGATTTTATAAATAAGGCAGATATCCGCAAGGCATCTACTAAAAAATCTTTTGGCAGTGCTTCCCAACAGGTTTTTCCAGAGATTTCATTGTCTGGTGAAGTCATATTAGGTCCTGGGGAAGAAAAGCTAATAGAGCAAGAAGTCTATGCTGGTTTAAAGGAGTATTCTTATCTCAAAGCAATTGATAAAAACCTGACCGATATTTTTGCATTTGGCTTCTTTGGTTTCTTAAGCAAGTTTTTCCTTAATATGCTTATCTTCTTGAATCTTATTTTTGGGAACCATGGGGTTGCAATAATAATTTTAACACTCCTTCTTCAGATAGTAATGTTTCCTCTTAACGCAAAAAGCTTTAAATCAATGAATGCTATGAATGCTATTCAGCCAAAGCTCTTAAAACTTAGGGAAAAATATGAGAGCGACCCCCAGAGAATGAATGAGGAAATGTTGGCTCTCTATAAAAAACATAATGTAAGTCCTCTGGGCGGATGTCTTCCCATGCTCTTACAGTTTCCGATTTTCATTAGTCTTCTTACTATGCTTAGAAGCTCTACTGAACTTAGATACTCTTCTTTCCTATGGATTAGTGATTTGGCCCGTGCGGATTCACTTTTTGCGGCCATACCAGGTCTAAGCAGTATTCCTATAATAGGAAAAGGTGGTCCTCTTCCGCTCTTGATGGGTGGAGCCATGTTTCTTCAACAAAGGATGATGGGCGCAACTGAAGGTCCTCAAAAGACTATGGCCTATATGATGCCTATAATATTTACACTTATGTTTATGAACTTTCCCGCTGGTCTTGTGCTTTACTGGCTCTCGAATAGTATATTTACATTTATCACTCAGTACAGCATTAGACGCAAATCGGGTTGACAAGGAGGTTAGTATGGAATGGGAATTTTCCGGTAAGAATGTCGAGACAGCGATAAAGAAAGCTCTTAAAGAGCTTCGTTTGGCAAAAGAAGATATAGAGATAAAGATACTTGATGAAGGCAAGGCTGGTTTATTTGGCCTGATGGGCTCCTGCCCTGCTCGAATCAAAGTGATTTCATCGAAAAAACCTGATTTAGTAGATTGGAAGTTAGCACTTGAGAGAGCAAAAGAATATACACTTTTGATAGCCTCTGCAATTGATGAAACTGTCGAGGTGAAAACAGAGCGCAAAGGTCGAAAAATTAAGATAAGTATGACCGGCAAAAACCGTGCCGGACTCATAGGAAAAAAGGGTAGCACTCTAAAGGCCCTTAATTATATTGTAGAGCTTATGATGAAAAAGGATCCCGAAACTCGGGCTGATATTTTTATAGATAGTGATGGCTACCGCAAGCAACAGGTAGATAATGCTATCAATGACTTCTCTAATGCTGCTAAAAAAGTTAAGGAAACGGGTAAATCCGTTGAACTTAAACCCATGGAAGCAGTGGAGAGAAAGGCAATTCATCGTAAATCTAAGCAAACTCCCGGAATTACAACTACAAGTATTGGGGAGAATGATTCAAGACGAATCGTTGTTAAGCTAAAAAAATAAAACTTAGGTAATATTCAATATATGACCTACTCTTTGGGGGATACTATTGCTGCTCTATCAACTCCTCCAGGAACCGGCGCCATAGCGGTAATTCGGATGACTGGAGCCGACTCAATTAGTATTCTTTCTGAAATATTTCATCCCTCGCGCCCAGACTTAAAAATTTCTGAAGATCCAAACCGCCTGATTCAAGGGGAAATTTATGAGTCTGGTGAGTTAATAGATAGTGTGATGGCAGTAATAATGAAATCTCCCAGAAGTTATACAGGTGAGGACATGGTTGAGATACATAGTCATGGTTCTATGAATATTGTGTCGAAAATTCTCTCTCTTACCTTTGAAAGGGGTGCCCGTCCAGCAGAGCCGGGCGAGTTTACCCACCGGGCATTTATGAATGGCAAGATGGATTTATCTTCGGCCGAAGGTCTTCATCACCTGATAAATTCAAGAACAGACCAGGCCCGCCAGGCCTCTCTTCGGCTTATGAAGGGTGCCCTCCATCAACCATTGGAAAATCTTAAGAAAGAAATCCTGAAAATCAGGGCAGATATTGATGCGGTCTTAGAATGGGGTGAGACAGACCAGATTCCGGAAGAAAATATTAATTCGCAGTTAGCTAAGCTTGAGAAACTTTCTAAAGACATATCCAGTCTTCTTGAGCGTTCAGAACTTGCCGGTAAACTTAATATAGGTTTAAATGTAATAATTTCTGGCAGGGTTAATGCTGGAAAGTCCGCCCTATTTAATGCCCTCTTAGATTCCCCTAGAAGCATCGTAAGCTCTGCCCCTGGAACCACAAGAGACATAGTAGATGCCGAGCTACAGATTGACGGTATTTCTATAAAAATATCTGATTCAGCGGGCTTTGATCTTCCTGAACCAGGTGAGGCGGACAGGATAGCTATGGATTTTCTTAAACTGGGAATTGAGAAGGCGGATTTGATTATATATGTGATTGACGCTTATTCTGGTATAATAGATAAGGATTTAGAATTTATAAAGAGTCGTGAATCTGATAGGCTCTTAGTTGTATTTAATAAAATTGATTTAAAAAATCCCCCCTGCCCTACTTCTTTACCAGAAGGGATTAAATCTATAGCCCTATCGGCTCTTACTGGAGAGGGAGTTAATCTTTTATTGAAGGAACTTTCAGGCAGGCTACAGAGAAGTAATCCAGATGCTATAATGGTAACACTTCGACAGGAAAAACTATTGAAAGAGATTGGAATTGCTTTAGATGAGGCAGGTCAGCGTATAGGGGAATCTTCTCCGGAGTTGGCTTCGGCGGACCTAGCCAGGGCTTGGGGATATATTGGTGAGATTGACGGAAGTTTGGCGTCGGATGATATATATGATCTTATTTTTTCGGAGTTCTGTATAGGCAAATGAATCATTGGGTTGCTATGTCTAGTTTTTATTTTCTCAAGGATGCTTACCAGGCTTCCCTTTGGGCCCAGGAAAACAATTTTACAGGAATAGAATTATGGGCTGATGTCCCTTTTCTTTTTGTTGACGGTGTTAAGCCCCGGATGTTGAAAAAAATAGGCAAAATAAAGGATTTAAAGTTTAGCCTCCATACGCCTATATACGGAATCAATATTTCTTCGGTGAATCCAGGCATCTTAACTGAGTCAATCAGGCAGGTTAAAAAAGCCTTAGCCTGGACTGACTATTTAGAAATAGAAAGATTAATCCTCCATCCAGGGGATTCCCCTTCGCCCTTAAAATCAGTTCGTGATATATCAACTTCAATTCTTTATGAATCAATCGATGACCTTCTCTCTTCACCGGGCTCTGATAAAACCGAACTCCTAATGGAAAACATTGCTCTTAGCCCAAAAGACACCTTGGCCGAGCCCGATGAGTTTGTAGATTTTCTAAAAACATCTGGTTTAAATTGTTGTCTTGACGTCGGCCATGCAAATATAAGATGGGGCCATGGTCCAGATCTTGCCTCTTTAAAGCCCTATATAAAACAGATTCATATAAGCGATAACGATGGCTTTGAAGATGCCCACCTTCCAGCTGGTGATGGAGTCATCGACTGGAGTCTCTTGGGTGGACTTATTGAGAAAGACATACCCCTTGTTCACGAAGTAAGAGACCTCAATGATGTTCCGGCCGGTATTCTGAGGAGTCGCGATTATATTGAAAAATGTTTCACGTGAAACATATCAGCCTTATTAGAGAGTTCTTTAATTCACATCCTAACCTACCCCCTAAATCTGAAAAAAAAGTATTAGATTACCTCACCCTGCTATTAGAAGAAAGATCGGTGAGAAAAATAACTTCTTCCTCAGACCCTCTTGTTTTAACAAAAGAACATATAATACCTTCTATGGAGCTGGGTCTTAAAATTGATGGGGAAAATCATGTCGATATAGGCTCAGGTGCGGGCTTTCCTGTAGTCCCTATGTCAATTATTAATCCAGGTAAAAAATTCACCTTAATGGAGCCCATGAAGACCAGAGGAGTTTTTCTACAGAGTCTTATATTGAAACTTAAAATGGATAATGTTGAATTTCTTCAAATAAGAGCAGAAGATGCGGCTAGAGATAGTTTGTATAGGGAAAAATTTGATTCAGTCACTGCCCGGGCTGTGCTTCCCTTGGTCGGATCGGTAGAGTTAGCCCTACCCCTCTTAAAAGTTGGGGGCTCTTTTTATGCCCAGCCAGGTGATAGTGCCCTTAGCCAGATTGAATTGGCTAAAGAAAAAATTCAAACACTGGGGGGAGTTATAGTCGAAAATCTTGATGGACTGGTAGTAATCCAGAAATCAGGCCCTAGCCCAAATAAGTATCCTCGAAATTGGAAGAGAATATTTAAGGACTCGCGGGCTTGATAAGTATATTCAATATAAGTAAGCTATTTTCGAAATGAAGGGTAAAGTAATAACAGTAATAAATCAGAAAGGCGGTGTCGGAAAGACTACCACCGCCCTCAATCTTGCTGCGGGTCTGGCTGAGAGTATGCTTGATGTTCTCTTGATAGACCTTGACGGCCAGTGCAATGCAACTCAGGGCTTAGGTATCGAGGGTGCTAGAGATGTTTCAGTATATGAAGTAATAATGGGGGAAGCTACCCCCGCTGAGGCCATTCTGCCTACCTATCACGAACTTTTAGATGTCCTACCTTCCCATATAAACTTAAACGGTGCAAAGGTCGAATTGGTCAGTATGGCTGAAAGAGAGTTCCGACTAAAGAAAGCAATAGACCCTTTGAGAGAAAGATATGCTTTTATAATAATAGATTCACCACCATCTTTGGATCTTCTTACGGTTAATGCCCTTACAGCAAGTGATTCTGCTCTTATTCCTATACAGTGTGAGTATTATGCCCTTGAAGGCTTGGGTCATCTCATTAGGACCCTTCAAAAGGTAAGGCAGGGCCTGAATAAGGATCTTGATATTGAGGGAGTACTCATGACCATGCATGACAGAAGAACCAGTCTTTCCTCTCAGGTCATGGAAGAAGTTAGGAAACATTTTAAGGGGGCGGTATACGATACCTATATTCCAAGAAATGTGCGTCTAGCTGAAGCCCCAAGTTTTGGAAAAACAATTTTTGAATATGACCCCTACTCAAGCGGAGCGCTTGCTTATGAGAGCCTTGTAAAGGAAGTGATAGAAATGAATGAGCCTAAGGAGAGTTTTGGATGAAAAAGAGAGCCCTCGGCCGTGGCCTGGATTCGCTGATTCCTATAGATAAATCCGCCTCAGATAGGATTTCTGAGTTAGATATAAAGAAAATTATTCCCAACCGCTACCAGATGCGGACTGTCTTTGACGACGATAAGATAAGGGAGCTTGCTGAAACAATAAAGGAAAGTGGAATATTTCAGCCTCTCCTTGTAACTCGGAAAAAAGATGGGTTTATGCTGATTGCAGGAGAGCGCCGCCTTCGCGCAGCCAAGCTGGCCGGTCTGAAAAAAATACCTGCTATTGTCAGGGATTATGAAGAAGAGGACATGTTGATTGTCTCTCTTGTAGAAAACATTCAGAGAGAGGATCTTTCTCCAGTTGAAGAGGCAGGTGCCTACAAAAGAATGCAGGAAGAATTTTCAATGACCCAGGCAGATATAGCAGCCAGAGTGGGCAAGAGTCGATCGACGGTGGCAAATACCTTAAGGATACTTTCTCTTCCAGAGGACCTGATTGATTTAGTGGCCTCTGGCGCCCTGAGTGCAGGTCACGCTCGTGCTCTTCTTTCCGTAGAAAACCCAGCAAAAATGCTTAATCTTGCCCAAAAGATTGTCAAAGAAAAATTAACTGTCCGTGAAGCCGAAGACCTCTCAAAAAATCTTAGAGGGGGCAAACCCAAAAAGAGAGCCGTTCTGGATGCTACCGGTGATGAGTCCACCGCAAAAATCGAAAGCTTGCTTGAAAAAGCTCTTGGCACTCGGGTACGGATAAAAATGAAAAAGCAGGATAAAACTTCCGGAAAAATAGAGGTGGAATTCTACTCTTTGGATGATTTTGACAGGATATACGAGATAATTACGGGTAAAAAATTTAGTTAACAGCAAGCCAAGGCTCTGTAGATATCGGGGAAAGTTGACAATAGAATATCCCTAAACTAAAATTGATGGAAGGATCCGGAGGCAGCATAAATGACTGATGATATAAATAAAAACAATATATTTTCCGACGAGGACGATGAAGCTAAAAACAAGCCCGATCTTGATGATATAGCGGAATCTCTTGAGTTGTCAGAGCTAGGCGGATCTTTTGATGAAGAAGAAGACCTTGACGCTTTTGATATAGGTGGGGGGTTTGATATCCCCGGCCTTGAAGGACTTGAAGACCTCGATTTAAACGATCTGGAAGATGGTGAGGTCATAGACTTGACCGGTGATGGTTTTGATGCCCCTTTTGAGGGTGATGATTTTCTCTCCGAAGAAGATCCATCGACAGAAATTCCTTCATTGGAGGACGATGACTCTAATTTTCTAAATGAAGATTTTTCATCCCAAGAAGGGGAATCACTCGACGAAGAAGATATTTTATCACCCGAGCCAGAAACATTTGACTTGGACGAATTTTTCCTTGATGACCTTGAAGATATTTCTTTTGATGAACTTTTAAATGAAGATTTTTCAACAGAGGACAGTTTAACAGAAGATTTTTCAACGGAAGACAGTTTAACAGAAGATATTTTAACGGAAGATATTTCAAGAGAAGATTTTTCAATGGAAGACAGTTCAACGGAAGATTTTTTAACGGACGATATTTCTACAAAAAATCTTTCTATGGATGATTTTTCCGATGATGATTTTTCCGACGAAGATATCTCAATGGACGATTTTTCTGATGAAGATTTTTCTGCTCTAGAAAAACCCGAGTCTGATCCTCTTGACTTAGTAGGCGCAGATATATCTGAAGTTGATGATTTCATGGCAGATGATTTAGATTCTCTTAAATTAGATGATGACGATTTTAATATGGAATCAGATCTCTCCTCCCTAGAGTCGGAAGAAGACTTTGGTGTCGAATCTTTAGATGATTTTGATAGTGCTTCAGATTTTCCCTCCCTGGATTCTGGTGAAAAAATTGAAAGCGAATCTAAAGACGATTTTGATGATTTAGAAAATTTTGAAAGTTATGAAGAGGAGTATGCCAGAGAAACTGCGAAGCTGGCTGCTGCAGCTGCAGCAGCTGAATCCGTCGATGGATCTCCTGAGGAAGCTTCTGATGAACCTACCGATGACTTGAAAAAACCTCTTGTAAAGAAAAAACGCCGAAAAAAGAAACCCACCAAAATTAAGCCGAAAAACCTAAAGAAAAAAAAGAAGAGTCGTTTACCGCTTCTTCTTGTCATAGTCATACTGGGAGCTGCTGCCTATAAGCACAATGAAATTCTTGAGTTTATTAATTCTCTTAATTTATCGACTGAACCCCCTGCTCCTGTTTCTTCTGTTTTACTTGAAGAGACTCCCCGGCCCCTTCCCCCTCACCCTCTTGCCTATTATGAGGCAAAGAACTTAAGTGAGGAGACCAAAGATGGGGTAAGCTCCTTATCTTATGAGGTGGACGCCGGTCTGGATGATGTTAGGGACTATTATCTAGAAAATCTTCCGGAGAGAGATTTTTCAATCTTGAAAAATGAAGAGAGCGATTCAGGGGCACTTGCTTACCTTGTCTTTACTCGTGACGACCGGGATCTACATATCGTACTGAGGAAAAAAACCCAAGGTATCAGCGCTTATATTAGCCGGCTGGATTAATTTAGTATATGCGGGCCTTTATAATCGCGGATCTGCACCTGGCGGTCTCCGCAAACGGTTCGAGTAATCCGAACTTTCTTTCCTTCCTTGAGAAAATCTC
>JAAZFS010000046.1 GCA_012511615.1 Elusimicrobiota bacterium
ATTGCAGTAGAAGAACTAAACATAATTAAAAAAAGAGCTTCATTTTCTACAAAGGATAAAAGAGAGTCCGAGTAATTAATAAAAGCTAATCTTGCATCATCCGAAACCTATATATCTTTAGGCGACATCTACTTTAAACTTGGCCAATCAGATAAAGCTTTCCGAGCCTACCAGGAAGGAATCAAACAGGCCAAAAAAGAAAAAAAACTTGGCACCGCCAATAGAGCATTAAATATAGCTGAAATAAGAGAAGGCAAAACCCAGCTTGAATCACTCCCTCGATGGCTGGAAGTATGTCTCTCATCCAAATGCAACATCAACTGCAAAATGTGCCTTACAAAAAATAGAGATTGGAAACTTCCCAGAGAAAGAATTGAAGAAATAATTTCTATGGGGCCGATTCTTGAAAATATCACCTGGTATGGAGGGGAGGTTTTATTTCTTGAAAATTTCCAAATAATATATGATTTACTCCGACCAAACTCCCAGCTCCGACAGCATATAGTAACTAACGGCCTACTCATTGATAAAGTCTGGGCAAAAAAATTTACTATAGATGAAACGCATATTACTTATTCCATAGATGCCGTAGACCCTAAACTATATGAATCCATAAGACGAGGGGCCTCATTTACTGACCTTTTAAAAAGTTTAGATCTAATGAATTCGGCCAGAACCAAGTATAGTGACTCTGATTTACTTTCCCTGAATTTTGTTCTTATGAAATCAAACTTGGACCAGCTTCCCCTTCTTCCTAAATTTTTGAAAAACCACAGGTTTTCGCACCTGAACATTGTGCCGGTTACCACCCTCAAACCTGGCGACCCTGAAAACATTTTTGAGTCCTCAGATAAAAATCTGATTAATAAAACAGATCGGCTTCTTAAAAATCTCTTTAGAGAATGCCAAGACCTTGGCATAGGCATACACGAATGGTATTTTCAAGCTCAAGGGGATACTACCAAAGATAAAACGCCTGAAGAAAAAAAGAAACCTATTTGCTTTAAGCCCTGGACAAAACTTCAAATCTGCGAAGGTGGAGATGTCATACTGGAGCAATTCTGCATAAAGCCTGTCGGAAATGTTGTTAATAACATGCTCCTAGAAATATGGAATTCTTCTATGATAATAAATTATAGAGAAAATCTTCTTAAAAAAGAGGCTCCCGAAATATGCAATCCAACATGTTTTGACCAGTCTGAAAATAGATATTTGAACAAATACTGAATATAATAATTAGAACAATGAATGATAAAACTATAAACCAAGAAACTGCTAAGGACCTTCTAAAAGAAGGAAGGTCTCTAGTTGACTCCGGAGACTTCCACAAGGCGCTTGCTGTATTAGAAAAGACCCTTAAAAACTCGCCAAATCTGGCAGAGATTTATTACGAAACCGGTAAGGCTCTTTTTTTTCTAAATAAGTATGGAGAAGCCAGTAAAAACTATAAAAAAGCCCTAGAACTCGACCCCTCCTATCCTATGCCTTACTTAGGTCTTGGCACCGTATTCATCCGACAAAAGAAAATTCTAGAAGCAGAAAAAGCTCTTAAGACTTTTCTTTCATTGGATGTTGCGGATGACCAAAAAGTTGAGGCCCTGTGGAATCTTGGTAGATTTTACCGGCTTTATGCTGAGAAAAAGAATTCTAGAAAATTAAAAGACATACTTGAAAAACTTTCTGAATATCCGGAAATAGTTTTTTCAAATCCAAGAATCGCAAGCGAGGCCGCCAAAATTGCCCGCCTTACTGGAGAATCTAAGAGATCCGAAGAAATTATTAAAAGACTTATTCAAACTCCTCTAATTAAGCAGGATAAATTCACCTACAACTGTCTTTTAAACGAATTAGAAATTACGCAAAAAAAAGAAATCATTGAATCAAAACCCCGAAGCATGGTGGCTATGATATTAGACAAATGTAATTTAAAGTGCCTTATGTGTAATGTCTGGCAAAGCCAGTGGCAGGCAAAAGACAAAACACTCAGAGAGATAGCAGACTGGTTCCCTTATCTAGAGGATATCAGCTGGGAGGGGGGAGAAGTTTTCATGATGGACGGTTTTGAAGATCTTCTTGCTGAGGGTGGTAGATATAAAAACCTATCCCAGATTATATTTACCAACGGTCTAATGC
>JAAZFS010000047.1 GCA_012511615.1 Elusimicrobiota bacterium
AGTCAAGGCAGCCTATTATGCCAGTAGGATGGGTATTTCTAGCCCCCTTCCTCAGACACTTTCTCTTGCACTCGGTTCCGCAGAAGTTACCCCTCTTGAACTCACATCTGCTTTCGGGGTATTCGCAAACGATGGTATCATGACAGTTCCCTATGACATTATACGAATAGAAGATTTTGAAGGTAACACAATAAAAGAAAATTACCCAAAAGAGATGCAGGTACTCTCACCCCAGACAAATTTTATAATGACAAATCTACTTCAACAGGCATGCACCTACGGTACTGGGTGGTACACTAGAAGAATTGGTCGCCCTCTTGGAGGAAAGACCGGAACGACTAATAATGCTTCAGATGTCTGGTTTACTGGATTCACGCCGGACCTTGTCACATCAGTCTGGATGGGATATGACGAAAGAGTCACCTTGGGTCCCAGGCGGGCAGGCGGTGGGGTCGCTGCTCCCATATGGACAGACTACATTAGAAAAGCCCTAGCTCACACCCCAGTATTAGATTTCCAGGTCCCAGATGGTATTGTTTTCGTAAATGTCGACCCCGAAACAGGCCTGCTGGCCTCGGACTTTTCTGATAAGGCAATCCTGCAACCCTTTATAAAAGGGACAGAACCCCTAAGTTATTTTTAAGATAGGAGAAATAAAATGATAAATTTTGATGACACATTGATAAGAGTTGCTGAATTAATGGCCCTGGCTGCAAGAACTGCACCCAAGGCAAAAGGTGAGGATAATCTTAAAATTAAAATTGTATCGGGTAGCGAGCTTGAAAATTTCGCCGATGATATGCTAAAAACCGGAGAAAAAGCCTCCCGTATAGCCACATTTCAAAGAGATGCCGACTGCGTCCGAAAGGCTGCCTGCCTGCTACTTATAGGGACAAGATCCACACCCCTTGGTCTTGACTGCGGATTCTGTGGTTTCAATTCCTGCAAAGAAGCAGCAAAAGCTGGGGCCACCTGCGCCTACAACTCTGGAGATTTGGGTATAGCTATCGGAAGCGCCGTATCTACCGCCGCAGAGCTAAAAGCTGATAACAGAGTACTCTACACTGCCGGTCTTACTGCTAAAGAAAATGGAATTCTCGGAAGTAATATTATGATGGCTCTTGGAATACCACTCTCTGGAAGCGGAAAAAACCCCTTCTTCGACCGCTAAAATCGATGAAGTCCAAACCTGATCAGCCTCTCAAGAAAAGAGCTTTAAAAATATTTGAAATACTGGATAAAGTTTATCCCGGAGCTGATATGGCTCTTAACTTCTCAAATAACTGGCAGCTTCTGGTGGCAACAATACTTTCTGCGCAATGCACAGATAAAAGAGTTAATCTTATAACAGCCGATCTCTTTCGCGATTACCCGGAGCTATCTGACTATCTTGATATGAAACCAGAGAAACTTATCAAATATATCCGATCTGCGGGTTTCTATAATAATAAGGCTAAAAATATACTTGGCTCAGCAAGGATGCTTCAAGACAGTTTTCAAGGAGAAGTACCCAGGAATATGAAGGATATACTCCGCCTTCCAGGCGTGGCAAGAAAAACGGCAAATGTAGTTCTTGGAAATGCCTATGGGGTCTTTGAAGGAATTGCAGTAGATACCCATGTAAGGCGCCTCTCTATAAGACTGGGTTTAAGCAAGGAAAAAACTCCCGTAAAAATAGAAAAAGATCTTATGCTTCTCTTTCCGCAGAATAAATGGTTTAGGCTAACCTACCTTCTAATAGAACATGGAAGGGCTATCTGCCAGGCTAGGAAAACGGAATGCGAAAAATGCCAGCTATTGGAAATTTGCCCTCAAATTGGGCTTAAAATCTGACTAATTTATTAGACCCTGCCCCGCTCTTCAAGTATTCTTTTATACCAGTTTGTAATTTCACTGGTTTTACTTGTCGAAAGACTCTTGGGTCCAGCTTGGCTAGGAGAAACCGGTCGGATAATCATCTTGTAAAAACTCTCAGAAGACCTGCTTTTCACACGCTCTCCTTTGGCAGTACTTATTATATCCTTCCTGTCAGTGGATACTATTACGATATCCTTACGTGTTCTGTTTCTTCTTATATAGGCATTAATGGCCGAATCGGCATCGCCAGAGGCAAAAAGTAGTGAAAGTTTGGTTGAAGGAGACTTACCGTAAGAGCCGCCGCCATTTCTTGAATCATATACGATTGTGGCAGTCACGCCCGACCTTGCGGAAAGATAGTTTATTAGAATATGTTCAAGTTTTTCGCGGCTACGGGTTATATCTCCACCGCACCTATCCAGTATTCCGGCTCGGTGAATAAGATTATACTCATCTCTGATATATTTCATGATTTATCCGACATACAGGAACCGCTTAGTATTTTCGTAAAGAGAATTTTTCAAGTTTTGCTTTCTAAGAAGCAGCCAGCAAATTTTCAAAAATTAGAGAAAAACTAATAAGAGAAAAAAGCCGGCAAACTTCTTAAGTGTTCAATGGTCCTGGAAATTTGCGTTTAGAGATCTACCGACTTCCAGAGTCCGTGGATATTACAGTACTCCCGGGCATCAACTTTCCCTTTTATAGCATCAAAGACTGCCTCGGGCTCTTCCCCAGGATTCAGAAACTTTCTCAGGACGGTATCTCCAGAAATTACCTGTATCCATTCTATGTAATGTTTTTCTTCCATAGGATGGGCTCCGCTTCCCACTTTGACTTTCAAGACATCCCCATCACGGGTGGCAACGGGAAGATGCTTTTCATTCATTTCTTCTTCCGTATGCTCTACTTGAAGTTCCATGGGCTGACCACAGCATACCAGTTCTCCAGCTCCAGCGAAGAGAACCTCTACG
>JAAZFS010000048.1 GCA_012511615.1 Elusimicrobiota bacterium
GGATAACCCCCTCCCTACCATCAAACCCATCAAGCTCAGTAAGAATTTGGTTAAGCGTCTGCTCACGTTCATCATGGCCACCACCGAGGCCAGAAAACCTGGAACGCCCCACAGCATCAAGTTCATCAATAAAAATTATACAAGGTGCATTCCTGCGACCATTGGCAAAAAGATCCCTTATCCTAGAGGCCCCAACCCCCACAAACATTTCTACAAACTCACTCCCAGATGTGGAGAAGAAGGGAACATCGGCCTCACCAGCGATTGCCTTGGCCAAAAGTGTCTTGCCAGTTCCTGGAGGTCCGTAAAGAAGAACACCTTTGGGAATTACCCCCCCAAGACGGGTAAATTTTTTGGGGTTTTTCAGGAATTCTACAATTTCCATCATCTCTTCCTTGGCTTCATCGAGTCCGGCAACATCGTTAAAAGTTATATTTGGTCCAAGACCCTTAACATGCATCTTTGCCCGGGAGCGCCCAAAAGACATAGCCTGTTTACCACCTGAATTCATTCGGCGCATTATAAAAATCCATAAGAGAATAAAAAGCAAAAAAGGCCCAAAGTTAAAGATAGCCATCTGAACCCAATTTTTCGCAGTATCCCCTTCATAGGTAATGCCATTAGCCTGCATATCCTTAACAAGATCAGGGTCGTACATAACTCCGGTCTCAAACAGAACGCTGCTTCCATCAAGGTCTGTATAGGACCCAGTAATTTTCTCTTCTCCGACTTTTACATCAGCCAAGCGACCAGCCTCAAGCTTTTCACGGAACTGACTATAGGGTATACTTTCAACCTCACTACGGGCCCCAAGATAATTTGAGAAAAGTACCGCAGCAATGATAATAAAAAGCCAGAGAGAAAGATTTTTATGAAACTGCGGAGATTTTTTCTTTGTTTCAGCAGTCATTTGTTTCTCCTATAAATCTCAGGCTTAAGTGTCGCAATGTAGGGTATATTTCTGTACTGCTCTTGATAATCCAGTCCATAACCCACAACAAATTTATCCGGAATCTCAAAGCCAAGGTATTTTACATCTACCGGTACCCGACGAGCGGAAGGCTTTGATAGAAGCGAGCATATATTATAGCTTGCAGGCCGGCGGGTCAGAAGGTTATCCTTTAGGTAATCCATTGTAAGGCCGGTATCTACAATATCCTCAATTAAAAGAACATGCCGGTCTGTAATGGATTCCCTAAGATCCATTATCATCTTTACTATCCCAGAGGTTTCCGATGCTCCAGCATAAGAGGAAACCGCAATAAAATCAATTGAACATCTGATTTCAATTTCTTTCATAAGAGCAGCAAGAAATACAACACTTCCTTTTAAAATTCCCACTAGCACAGGACTTTTACCTCGATAATCTTCATTAATTTGCCCTGCCATTTCTTTAACTTTAGCTTTTATTTCATCCTGAGAAAGAAGTATTTCCAGCGTATCATTTTTTATATTATCCATTATCTATCACCTTTATTTTAAGGGCTTTTCTGGTATTATCTGTAATTGGAGCATCCGAACTCCGCCTAAAAGGCGCCAACCAAAGTATTACTCCGCCAGATTCAACTATAACCGCCCTCTCTCTATCTCTCCGCGGAACTTTCATATCAATGAAAAGGTCCTTAACTTTCTTACTGCCGCACATCCCAAAGGGGTTTATTCTATCACCGTCTCTCCGAGAACGTATATGAATACTTTCAAGATTAATTAAATCAGCATCAAAATATTCAAGACTTTTATCTGTAAAATCTGCTCTCGCCGGATCGACGAAGGTAAGGATAAGTGTCCTACCTGAGCCAGGGATTTCTACAGTGTCGCCAGACCTTACATTAATACAGTAATCTAAGTCTTCAGCTGTTTTTTTCTCAAAAATCAGCCCTCCGTATTCTATTCTGGCAGACCATCCTTCGCCTATTTCCAGAGCCCCTATAGTTGAAGGAGAGGATATCATTTTATCCAAGATAAGATTCTTACGATAATCCAGATCAACTGGGGCAAGCAGTCTCAAGAGACGACGTCTCATCCATAGATTATATCTTATAAACTCCTCTATTTCAAGACGTAAATAATTTTTTTCACGAATTATTTTTAATTTTTCGTGAGCTTTCTTTACTTCAGAACAAAGATAGTCTTCCTCTAGGGAGAGAATATCAGCAAGGTCCCTCAAATTTTCGGTGACCGAAGGATTAATTTCTCTCATAATAGGCAAAAGTTTCCATCTTACAAAATTCCTTCGATACTTTAGATCTCTATTGCTTTTATCAAACATGTAATCCTGACCAATATCTTTAAGATACTGTAAAACTTGTTCAGATGTGGCGCTAATAAAGGGACGCTTTATGCTCCAGCCCCCATCAAGAAAAATTTCCTTACGAACGCCCTGAAGTCCGGTGCGGCCACTTCCTGATAATACCCTAAGAAGAAGAGTCTCAGCCTGATCATCGGCAGTATGTGCAGTGTAAATAACTCCGGGCGGTTTTTTCCCTGAAACATAGTCACGCATTTTTTCATATCTCAGTATTCTGGCAGCCTCTTCTATGGAACAAGATTTTTTTTGAGCATAGCCCTTTACATCAAGAAGAAAGGATTCAAATCTAAAGTTATACTTTGCCGACAAGTTGCGAACGAAATCTTCATCCAATGATGCTTCCTCTCTCAGAGAATGATTAAAATGAACAACCTCGGGTTTATAAAGGAAATCAGCGGAAATTTCAGCTAGAGCGCAAAGAAGGGCTGTAGAATCTTTTCCCCCAGATACCATAAGAATAATTGGAAGAGAGGGATCAGTCGCTTCGCAAAGAATTGTTTCGAGAGGCTGCACTAGGCGCCTATTCTTCCAAGGAATCTCTAACCCCAAATAAGCCGCAAATCACCCAGCCCCTGGATTCCTTAGAAAAGTTAATTTTTTGTGGATAGCCTTCGACACTCAACACAACATGGTCGGAGGGATTTGACCCATTTTCTTTGCTGCTTGACTCAAAGCTGAAGTTTTCTTCATCGAGAGGAGGCCCATAGGGCACGATCCCCCTACCAAACACATAGGCCATTCGCTTAGTCTTACTAAGACTTTCGTAAACACCCTCTTCACGGTCGGCTGGTATTCTTTCAAAGTTTGTTTCAAACCATTTCCAATCCTTTTTGGAAAAACAACGAATTACTCGTCGATAATGCCGAGGGTCAGCAACTACAGAAAGAGTTTTGGACTGTTCAAGGTATGTTTCATAGGTTGCTTCGGGTGAACTATAGTCATAGAGTCCCGTCTGTTGACAGGCAGGAAGAAAAGCAAAAATTGGGATGATAAAGATTAGTCTTAAAATAGATTTCATAAGTTTTTCCGAAAGTTTTCTCCAGATATTTCTCTAGGTATTTTTCCAGATGTTTCCCTAGATATTTCTCTGAGTATTTCCCTAGATGTTTCTCTAAACATTTTCCCAGATGTTTCCCTAGATATTTCTCTAAACATTTTCCCAGATTTTTTTCTAGATGTTTTTCCGAAAGTTTTTGGTAGCGGAGGAGGGATTTGAACCCCCGACAAACGGATTATGATTCCGCTGCTCTGACCAACTGAGCTACTCCGCCACAGTAATTGATAATACATATAATAAATTAAACCTTATTTTGCAACATAAAAGAAGCTTCCTTAAATCTTGTCATCGAATTTGAAAACTTTATTTTGGATTTATTAAAATCTGGAATTTGGATGGTCTCCTAGTAGGATTGTACTGGTTATAGATTTTTTATGGATTAGAATTTCAAAAGTACAAGAAGATAGTTTTCTCTAAGTAGTTGTCAAATTGAGTGAAATACTCACTCATCCAATATCGATTAATAAAAACAAAAACTCTAATTGAACCCACGAAAGATAATTTCTAAATGAATCAGAGCTTTCAACAGGGGGATTAGACAGAAATGAAGTATCAGGAAATTTAGAGGTTTTCATCAACGAAAGAAGAAACCTGTTTGCATATACCAAAAAATTAAATCCAGTGCTTCAATTGGCACCCCTATATCATGAGCATAGTTTTTCATTTTTTGCTCAATCTCTAAGTACACAGAGGGTGTAATATTTAAAGGAAAATCTTCTATCACATTTCTCGTCTTTAATCCCTTCAATATGTGTCGATCTAAAATGGCAAGTTCAGTTCCGCGACCTATATTTCTCATAAAATGGCTTGCCTCCTTATACCCTAATCCTTTTATGTCTGCAGCAAGTGTACCCCTCATTTTTCTGTCATCTTTTTCACTGAGATATTCTTTTATACTAACTCCTCGACTTGGTGCGAACCTACGACCAGCTTCAACAATATAAATGGATTTTTTATTATGAAACCTAACTCCAGTTAAAGACTCTTTAATTTTTTCTATATCCGTACTGAACAATAGCCCTCTTTTGACAATCCGTTTCAGGGCGGCATCAGCGGCAATAGCACGGGACTGAGGTGTCATTAGACAGAAACAGAGCTCTGCAAAAACTTCACTGTCGCTTCCAGCTCCTTTTTTTCTAAAGCTATCAAGACGCTCTTCAATTTCCTCTCGCTTTTCTTTATATATTTTTAAAATCGGATCAGAGTTCATAATTTCAATCTTATTATCTTCAATTTATTCTTTAACAGAGAATAGGTGGCAACTTAATAACTCTTTCTGTTTTCCTATCCGTTGTAGAATAAACTATCTAACGCCCTGCTCGACCGCCTCCGACGATGAATAGATTCTTGTGTTTTCTGCAATTAACAAGTGCAGAGGGCCCCTTCTCTCTTAGGTCATATTAAATACAGGATACGAGGAATTTAGGAGCAAATTCTCAGGAAATACCGCAACAGTTATCTTAAAAGCAAGTAGAGCCCCCAGATATCTCTTCAGAGGCTAATAGCGAACGCCTTGATAATTCCCTAAACTTATTCTTTAATTCTATATTCGAATGTTAGATACCCTTTTCTTTGGAGGGATCTATATTCAAATGTTCTCCGCCGAAGACAGGTTCGATTTAACTTATTCGTGCACCAACTCTTTTATAGAATGGAGGCAATTTTAGCCACTATAGTCTCTTTGGATGCTGCTCCCACTATCTTATCCACGACCTCGCCATCCTTAAAGAAAAACAGTGTCGGTATACTCATTATTCCATATTCAGCAGCTGTTGAAGCTGACTCATCTATATTCATTTTGTAAACGTCAAGTTTACCTTTATACTCTTCTGAAATATCATCAATAATTGGAGCAATCATCCGGCAGGGCATACACCAATCAGCCCAAAAGTCTACCATTACGGGAAGTTCAGAATCTATTACCTTTTCTTTAAACTCTGCATCACTTACTTTGTCTGTCATAATTTCACCCCTTTTATTTTATCTTTACAATACTTAAATACCTATAGCCACTAAACACTTCAATTAAGATTATAAAAACAATACATCTTCCTCAAAATTAATTTCAAGTACGCCTGCCTAGCCTCGTGAAAACAACAAATGCATTGAAACATTCGGTTGCTTTCCCCTGATGCAGCTATCATATCTCCCCCCGTAGCTGTAAAACTACTAAAGCAAGCCTGCAACTTTTATCCTTAAAGACTGATGGGGGACTTTAAAAAAGCGAAGAACTTGAGAGAAAATATATTCAAACAACCAATTCATTACAGGGGTGTCAGCGATTATAACCTCTTGGCAATTATATATGGGTCTGCAAATTTGTCAATATTAAATAATCCTTGATCCGATCCACGCTGATATTCTTGAAGCAATCAAAAAAGCGCAAACTCCAAATAGTGCTCGATAGACTTCGTAATTAAAAAAATCCGCATTAATTAGTTGGGTAAAAGTAGTGATATGAAGGCTTCGGGATATTAAAATTATAAGGGAACTACCTAGATACGCTACAATCAGCGTACTTGCCATTGTAGAAGATATCTCCCGGCCCACTCTTATGCCGACCTTGCTCAAATTTTTGTCACTAATATCAGGACTCTGCCTTCTAAGCTCCGCCATGGTGGAAGATACGCTGACAGAGGTATCCATCACAATTCCTGTTGCTCCAAGAATAACTAGAGCCGTAAGTAAGGCATTAAAAAAATCAGCCCCAGATGAGTAGTAATAATTTAAAAGTTGAATTTCTTCATAAAAAAACCCTCCCCCTATAGAAGAAGAAATAAATAGCCAAGAAACTATAACTGTAAAACCCAAACCTACGATAGCTCCGATCGCTGAAACTATACTTTTTTTTGTTAAGCCTCCGATTGCAATCATTGTCAATGCTACGACAATAACTGCAGAGAACGATGCAGCAATTATTGGAGATTTACCATCTTTAAGCGCCCCACCTATTATCTGCCAAAAAATTAAAATTCCAATAGGAAGACACAATACTGGAAAAAAAGAGCGTCGACCACCAACCATAAAAACCATAAAAATGAATATTATAGATATCAAAACTAGACCGCCCAAACGATCTTTAGAATCAACAACAATTTCCGATAAAACCCCATTTTCATCAAGAAAACTGATTATAATATTATCTCCAGGAGTAAGGTTTCTAGCATGCAACACAAAAAATGTCTTTGCGTGCAAATCGCACCCCATATATTCTCCTGAAGTAACTTCGGCCCTTAAAAGCCCACTCATTCTTCGTGTAGGCGCCCGAAGGACTCTTGTAACTTTTGCACGAGCAAAAACTCTTCCGCTTTCAGACATTTCAACTAAAGGATGGGCGTGAAACATTCTATCTGGCCTTTCATGCCAGCTTCTGGCAGAGACTGGTGAATAGGACATAACAAAAATATATGATAAAAAACATATACACCGAATCATCTTCTATAACCCCTCCATGCGGAGACAGCAGCTGTTGCTGGAACTGAGATTACAAGACCAGAACTGGCTATTACTGCGCCCGTTATAAGAATAACCAGCATATCATAGTTACCCGCAACAATAAACGGAATATCAGCGGCTTGAAATACGAGCATTAAAGGAAGAGCTGCGCTAAAGAAAACAAGAACTAGACTATTTAGCATAGTAGCAATTATGTCCCTACCCACTGCAAGCCCAGACTGCCATATACTCATACGACTATCAACCTCTTCTGCTACACTGAAACATGCAGATGCTATCGAAACTGAAACATCAACGACAGAACCTAATGCAGCAACCATAATACCAGCGGAGTCAAGACCTGGAAGATCAGTTACTCCCCAACCCGCAAGCCTATGCGAAGCAGTATAAAGAAGCCGACTACCCTCAGAAAAAAGACCAGCAATATCCATATACTCGGAAAAAAAACTAGTCATAATAGCAGCGGCGACTACTCCTGCAAATGCCCCAAGACTGGCACTGATAAATTTCTCTCCACCTCCAAGAATCAACCTTACAGATATGGCTATGCCAATGGCGCAAAGAAATAAAGTGGTTGCAACAGGAGGGTATCCAGCTCTTATCATTGGCAGTAAAGCAAATAGGATAAGCAAAACATTTATACTTACAGAAAGAATTCCCCTAAAAAATTCTTTACCAGAAACATAAGCAAAAACAAGAATGAAAAGTATTACCGCAGCAAATGTATATGGTGCCCTATATTTTCCAGACACATAAATTAAAAGACCAGACTCTCCATTTTTGATTTGAACAATGACTTTTCTACCAGTATCCGCCATAACATTATAGCCTTGCTCCGCCCAAACTCGATTCTGGGCAGGGTACTCCTTGCCTTTCAACTTACCCCGTAATATTTTCACCTGTAATTCCTGTATATGACCTTCGGAAAGTTCAGTCCGTCCAATCTCCCTTATCACCAGAGCAGGAGCGTATTCAGGCTTAGGAAACATAGCTTGAAGAGGGCTATCTAAAATTGATATCAAACAAACCATCAAAATCACAATGAATGTTTTCTTCATTCTTTATTGACCATTAATACTCCGAATAAAAACTTCAAACTCTTTAGCTGATTTATTTTTAATGCGATTTTCCAGACTTCTGTATTCTTTAATAAGATTTCGAGCATATGAAGTAAGCTCGCTCCCCCCCCCTTTTTTTCCTCCGATTTTACTTTTGAGAATTTCTTGCTTAAGACTATTTTCGAGTCGCTGGATGCGTCCATGAGCCTTTGAATAAGACATATTCATACTTAAAGCAGCACTTCTGATAGATCCCATGCTGTCAATTTTTTCCAATAGTTCGACCGGGCCCAAGCCGAGAACTGCTTCGCCAGACTCAGATAGAATATATATTTTTAGCTCTATTTTCATTAATGAAACCCTAAATACAAGCGCGATTTCCTGCTTCTGAAAACGGGTCGTCCTAAGGGAATCATATTTATATTTTTTTGAGGAAAAACGCCATATAGAAAAAAGGTATTCATGACTAACATGCCCTACTTTCCCCCAGAGAATTCAAGAAAGCCATCTCCTCAAAGAGTTCTCTTGTAAATCTAAAATAAGGCCGTATTTTTTCAGTTTGAGCTAGTAAAGGAGGAATTAGCATTAAGTTTTTGATAAATCGGTCTTCAAATCTTATAATCTCATAGAGAAAGGATTTTTCATTTCCAAAAAACACTCCTTCTTTCTCGAGCTTTCGAGTACTACTAAACTCAATTATACTATTTAAATGTTTAATGAATCGTTCGCGGACACTATTGAATATGTTGGATAATTTTGCTGTATTAGGTTGTTTGATTTGTTGGGTTGAATTCGAGGTTGAATTTGCCTTTTTTTTCAGCAAATATCCACTCATAAATTCCCTAAGAAAGCCCCTTATTTGACTTTCTAAAGAAAATGCCTCATTCAAATCCGTTTCGTTAAAAAAGCTGAGACTCAAATTAAATGTTAGCTGAATCTCCTCGGTAGTAGATTTTGTATATACCGCTTGGAGTGGATTTCCAAGCGGTATATCGCATAGTATTTATTTTATTGCTTTCTCTGAAATAGAGAAAGCTATCATTTTCCTTTATCTAATTCAGTGTGAGGACGTGCAATAATATGAGTTCCAATAACCTCACCAATGCGTGATGCTGCTGATACGGCTGCATCCATCGAAGAACGGACATCCGAAACCGGACCCCGGAATAAAGTGGAAGCCATACCGCGACCAATTTTCTCCCATCCTTGGACTACAGTGCTGGCTGCTTTTAAACCGGCATCAATACCATCGATAAGTCCAGTTATTCCTCGAGTTTCCAAAACACCGATAGCCTCATCGGGAGATACTTTGCGCACTGGATAATCAGCACTCTTACCTATGGGTAAAGCCGCTTCAGTACCAGTATGTGGTTGTGGAATCACATGGATGCTCACAATTTTCGAAACCCTTTCAGCTGCCACGGCAGCGGCTTCAACCGCAGAATGAACAGCAGCCACATCACCACGAAAAAACACGCTGGTTAGTCCGCTTCCCACGGTCAACCAACCAGAAATTTCAACATCTGCTGCCTTTATACCCTTATCGGCCGCCTCAATCATTCCAGTAAACCCGTCGGTCTCCACAATTCCCAAGGCTGCTCGATTTTTAACTGTATAATTAGAGTCGTCACCTGATCTCTGTTGAATCAAGGAAAATATTCTCTCATCTGGCCTTGGAATTACATTTACCGTCACAAGTTCGCCTAGGCTCTCTACAAGAGTTCTCGCAGCATCCTGAGCGGCGCGAGCAGCAGCGACCTCACCGGTATAAATCACAGACACCTGACCACTACCTATATTGACTCTGTTTACAAATGAAACTTCGGAAGTCTTTGGCATAATATCAAGCGCCCCAATAATCCCCGTTTTCCCTCTGCTCTCAACAAAAACGAGAGCTTCTCTATCAGAAGCTTTCTTGACTGAAGTTGATTGTTTTCTAGTTGTTTTTTTGTTCATTTTAATTTGTAAAATTCTCCTCTTTTCTCTAATTTTCTCACTATTTTATCAGAATTTTCTAGTTCTTGCAAATATCTCTTAAGTACTGATTCATTGCTTGGAAAAAGTGCTTTAAGATCCTCAAGTGTTGAGGGGCGACGAGAGAGGATTTGAAGAATATTCCCGCAGGCTGGGGACATGGACTTCATATTTACCATTTTAGGTGAAGCTATCACCTCAGTGTACAAAGGCTCCATAAATTCTTTAATTTTGCTCAGCTCTCCCATTGAAATAGAACGGAGGGTTTTTGCTAAAGCAGGCCGATCAAGTGTATTTAGTTGAACCCGGTCCGGAGAGATTTTCAACAATGCTTCTCTTATTAATCCAAGCTCTTCTAATGTATCATTGATATCTGGAAGAATAAAAACCTCAACCCAAACCTCTCCCTTTGCCTCCTTTTTTAAGAGAGCAATCCCATTTATTATTTTCTCGGGACTAAGGCCTTCAGCAGGTCTGTTTATTTTTTCAAATATCTTGGGACTTACAGCGTCTAGTGATGGCATGATTATATCAGCACGAAGAATCCTAGCTCTTATCTCTGGGTTGCCCAAAAGAGTACCATTTGTAATGATAGCCACCTTTTGTTTGGGGTTGTAATTTTTAATGAAATCTATTATTTTCCCAATTCCACTATTTAGAGTCGGTTCTCCTCCTCCAGAAAAAGTAATAAAATCAGGATTGGAATTTTTATCAAGATAAGCACTTATTTCCTTGATTACATCATCAGCTGGGACATATTCCTTAGCCTCAAGATTTACTTGAGAGTTTCTTCCACACTCACAGTATATGCAATCAAGCGTACAGGTTTTCATAGGAAGTATATCCACCCCAAGAGAAACACCTAGACGACGTGAATTGACTGGGCCAAATAAATACTTCAACAAGTTTCCTCTCTTAGAATTTTCCGGTGACTTTCAAAAGCAATTTTTTCAATATCTGGCTTCATATACTCTACCGCAGAAACATCACTTCCAGGACGCAGGCTGCCGCCAGTTTTTCTAACAAGATACCCTAAAACTAAGACTGAACCATATTGGGAGCTTTTTTGAGAATAGACTCCAATAAGCCTCTCGACCTTGCCCTCAATTCCAGTCTCCTCATACAACTCTCTCTGTGCAGAATCCTCTGGAGTCTCACCGAGCTCCATATATCCCCCTGGAAGAGCAAGCATATCTTTACAGGGTTCAATTCCCCGTGTTACAACAAGCACCTTATCCTTCTCCTTCAGCAAGGATGCCGTCGCTGGAACTGGATTAAGATAATTGATCCAACAACACTTAAGACATTGTTTTCTTTTACGCCCTTCTATCATTTTTGTTTTTAGTTTCGTAGCGCATATCGGACAATATTTATATTTATTTCTTTGACTCACTATTTCTACCTGCTTTTAAAAAAGTTTTCTATTGATCTGTCATATGTCCTCTCAGCATCAGCGTTAAAATAACATGCTGGAAGCTCGCCTCTATTACGGTGATACTCTATGCATTCGCAACATATTCCATGCCGAGGACAACTCACATATGTGCAGTTGCAGATACTCTTATTGTGTTTAAAGTTTTTGCAATCAGTCATTTCTCTCCTCCATAGTTTTTTCATTCGGATGCTTTTCCAGTCCCAGAAAGTTCAAGGTAGCCTTAAAAGTTTCCCTAGCAATCTTTTCTGGTGTGGTTTTTTTTATGTAAGACAAGGTCTCAATCGTATATCTAACATTCCAAGGTATATTAGTCCTACCCCTTACCGGTTGTGGAGCAAGATATGGTGAATCAGTCTCAACTAACAGTTTTTCATACGGAACTTCCTCGGCCGCCATCCTCAGGTCCTTTGACCCTGGATAAGTCAACGTCCCCCCAAATGCTACAAAACACCCTTGTTTCACAGCTTCAAGAGCCTCCTTAGGACCCTCAGAGAAACAGTGAATAAGCACCCGTGTTGCTGCATATTCATTCAAGATATCCATCGTATCCCTGAAAGCCTCTCTTGTGTGGACAGCCACAGGCAGTTTCAATTTTTCTGCTAATTTTAACTGTTCTATAAACGCTCTGCGCTGTTGTTTTCTTGGTGAGTTATCTCTATAGTAGTCTAAGCCTATTTCCCCCAAAACCATTACTTTCTTCAATTCTAGAGACATAAGAAGCTCATTTTTTAATCTATGAAAATCACTGGCATAATGCGGATGAATTCCAGCAGCACCTATAACCTTGGAGTTTTTGAGGATTTCATTAAAAGAATTGACATCATCCCCTAAGGGGTCGTAAAAACAGATAACTCCTCCAACGCCATCTAAAACATGCGGATTCATGCTTATTCTCTTGTCTAAAAGGTGTGCGTGAGAATCAAAAACTAAATTTTCATCGACCAGATTCAATAGCTTAGTCATTCTTTTGTGCTACTATAGCAAAAATGCCAAGGCAATATATGCGAAATAGCAAAGAAGTAAAAAAACCCCCTTTGCTCTACCTATCCTGCGTCCAAAGAAAAAGATCGCCAAAAGCATAACTGAGAACAAAAGAACTGCTGGAGCATGAAAAATATACTCTTTTGGACTAAGTATAAATCCACCCCCTATTACCCCGGCACCGCCAGCAACAAGAAAAATGTTAAAAATATTGGAACCCACAATTGTGCCTGCGCTTATCTGGTGACTATTTTTAAAGCTTCCTGCTATTAC
>JAAZFS010000049.1 GCA_012511615.1 Elusimicrobiota bacterium
ATCTAAGAGTGCATAAATTGTAAAGCCGGCAAAAAAACAGGCCAGAAGGATCTTTCCGATAAAAACCATTTTCTCAAAGCCTGATGTTTTCTCTGCTGACTCGAAATCTGGCGATTCCTCTTTTCTAATCGTACCCACAGTAGGTTGCACTGCTGGCCTGGCTGGTTGAGGAGACGGCGCCGCTGGCCTAGTCGGTGCTGGCTCTGGAGATACTGGTTCAACTGGTTTGGGAGGATCAAGACTGGGAGAAGTCGGAGCAGTCATAAAATCCTTCAAGGGTTCCCTACGATTATTCCCTACTGGAGTTGGTCTGGGTGCTATGCTGGGTATTCCCGGTGACCTCTCTGAGAGTTCTGGGATAGCAGGCTCCTCTATTGGTTCTGGCACAGACATCTGGGCAGGCGGTGGAGGAACAAAAGGGCTCATAGCTGACTTATCTTCTGTATCGTATTTTTTCTCCAGGTCTTTCTGCACTTCAATTTCGGCGGCACGAATCTCATCCTGGAGCATAAGCTGAATAAAGTGAGAATGTTTTTTCTGTAAAGCAGAATCTTTCTCTCCCATTTGCCTGAGAGCGCTATTCAGTTCAGCACACATTGCAGCAGCATCTGGGTAGCGGGCAGCAGGATCTTTCTGAAGGGCCCGAGAAATAATACTGACAATTCCCTCGGGAACACCGCCAGCCATCAGAGATCCCAAATCCACCGAAGCCTTCAGGGCCTTGTCAACAATTTCAGATGAACTGGCCCGCTGACCATAGGGCTTTTCTCCTGACAGTATTTCATACAAAATAAGAGCGGCGCTATACACATCCGTTAAAGGTGAGATTTCGGCACCGGCAGCCTGCTCTGGAGAAATATAGGCTGAGACTTCACCGTCTTTGATATCTGCCCCGGTCTTTTTAGTAATCCCGAAATCGGTCAATTTCACCCGACCGTCAAAAAATATCACTATGTTTGCCGTAGAAATATCCTGATGGATTATGTTATATAACTCCCCACTCACCTCATCTTTGAGTTTATGAGCATAGTCAAGGGCTCGCAGGATTTGCAGAATCATATAGGTTCCTACGGCAGGCTCTATGGGTTTATTAAGTTTTATGGTTTTAGAGAGAAAATACTCGAGCGATACGCCTTTTACATAATCCATGATTATGTAAAAGTCTCCATCCTCTTCTATAAAGTTTACCACACGGACTATATTCTCATGTTCCATCTTGGCGGTATTAACCGCCTCATTTCTGAATATACGGGCAAACTCCGGATCACTTGCATACTCTTCGTGGATTTTTTTTACTGTTACAAATTTTTGCAACATTATATCCCAGGCCTTGTACATAAATGAGGTGCGACCTATACCTATCAAGTGATCAATTATGTATTTATTATCTAATATTCGTTCGGACATTTTTTATTTATTTCCGGGGGAATTTTACGGTAACGGACACCATTCTGCTATATTTATAATACTCTAATTATTATAACTCTTGTTTTATACTAGTCAAGAAAAACTTTATGGTTTTCAATTCACAGGATTTTCCGCCAAACTCTGCCCTGTTTTTTAGCTTTTTCTAGACTTATAGAATCCGACTATCCTAAATAGCTCAAATATTTTCTCTAAATATAATCTTAGGTTTCAGGATTATCAAGCTACTCTAAAGCATAAATAGAGCAGAATCCCAACCAGCCCTAAGAATAAGAGCAGACCTCTCCAGCAAGGGGCTTGCGTGAAATTTATTTATTATTCTTCCTGGTTCTATTCGTTAATATTAAACTTAACTCTTGAAAAGGCAGGATAATCCTTGAGTTTTTCTCTTCCTCCCAAGCCTTCAAGCTCTATAAGAAAAGAAATACCAACTATATTGGCATCCACCCTCTCAAGAAGTTCTATGGCCGCTTGAGTCGGGCCGCCGGTAGCCAGCAAATCGTCAATTATTGCAACTCTTTCTCCCGGGGCTACTGAATCGCTATGCATCTCCAGTTCATCGGAACCATATTCTAAATCATACTTTATGCTTACGGTGCCTGATGGAAGTTTCCCCTTTTTACGAATAAGTGCAAGACCGGAACCGATTTCATAGGCTACTGGAGCACCAAATACGAAACCTCTTGATTCCACGGCTACCACCTTATCAATCTGCTTATCACGGAAAAGGGAAGACATCCAGGAAATAGACTCCCTAAATCCTTCCTTATCCTGGAGAAGAGTGGTTATATCCTTAAACTGTACTCCGGGTTTTGGAAAATCCGGAATATTTCTGATAATACTTTCCAACTCAAGCTTTCTGATTCCTTCTTCTGATTTCATTTCTTTACGAATCTCCTTGATCTTCTGATTCTTTCTCTATACTTACTGCCGCCTTCTTTAATTTATCCAGAGCTTTCTTGTGTATCTGTCGGACTCTTTCCCGTGAAATATTCAATTTCTCTCCGACATCCTGAAGGGTATGCGGATGACTGGTTCCGACACCAAATCTCAGGCGGATAACTTCTCTTTCTCTTGGAGAAATATGTACTAATAATTCCTCAAGTTGCTGATGTATCCCTAAGACTCCGATAGCATCCTCTGGATCATTCCCGTCTTGAGCCGCTATCGTTGCCTTCAGGGGGATATCAATATCTTTTGATATGGGAGCATCCAAGGAAGGAATCTCGCTGAACACTCTTATGTAATACAAGAACCTCTGCACATCTTTCTTTTTAAATCCAGTCGCCTCCGCAAGCTCCTCATAAGAAGGTTTTTCACCGCTTGTTATGTATATATAATCCCAAGCCTTCATAATCTTCTGAAAATTCTGATAGACATAAACCGGAATATGTATGGGCTTCGAATGAGTAAGAACGGCACGGCGGATATATTCCTTAATCCAGTTGTAGGAATAGGTAGAAAACTTGGCCTCTCTATCAGGATCAAATTTTCTGGAAGCAGCAATCAGCCCCATATTCCCCGCCTCTATAAGATCGTTTAACTCTACTCCAGGCCTATTGAATTTCTTTGCTATGCTTACCACCAGGCGCAGGTTCCCGGTCACAAGTCTTTTCCTTGCTTCATCATCATTATTTCTCATGCGCTCTAAGAGTTCATCCATCTCTTCTTTAGAGATTAGGGGAATCTTCGCCATCTCAGCAAGATAAAGTTTTATTGATTCATCCTGTCCCATAATATATTACATTTTTCTTTCTGCTCAGGGCAGAAAATGCAGAGGATTTCTCGCCTCTTCCCTGTATCTCACTTCAAAATACAGGGCCGGCTCGACGACCCTACCGCTACTTCCCGATTCGGCCACCTTCATTCCCTTGGCCACTGGATCACCTTCTCTGACTAAAACCCGGCTATTATGAGCATAGACCGTATTATAATCATCCCCATGGTCCAGTATCAAAGTTTTGCCATAGATTCTGAAATCCTCACTGGCAAAAACCACTCGACCTGCCTCGGCAGCATTCACAGGACTTCCCTCTGGCGCCCTTATAAGTATCCCAAGTGAGCGCTGAGTTCCCTCCCGGCCAAATCCACGGATTACCTCGCCCTTCAAGGGCCAAACAAACCTCCGGACCTTCTCCGAAACATTAACAGTATAGCGGGCCCCAGGGATATAGACCCTGTCTCCAGGATAGAGCCTGCCAAAATCTTCCAGACGCCTGTTAGCCTCAGCAAGTTTATCAGAATCCAAGCCATAGGCCTCGGCTATACTCCAAAAACTCTCCCCTGAAGATACCGTATGATAAATTCCAGGTCCAACAAAAGTACATCCCCCCAAAATAATAAGAGCGGCGACCGCCAGAAATCTCACCGGTACTCTATCCTGAATCCCTCTGGCAGTTTTGAGGGAGCTTCATAGTCCATCATTACTGTTTCACTCACTCGGGCTCCTGGAGGTCCCTGTTTTAATTCCTTCAAAAAATCTAGAAAAAACTCTTTCTCACCTAAGGCAATCACTTCAACCGAACCATCGGAAAGATTTCTGACACTTCCCTTTATTCCGAGACTTAATGCTTTTTGCAGAACAAAATATCTGAAGCCCACCATCTGGACCCTGCCTCTTACAATAATTTTTGCTTTCAAATCTTTAGAAAAATTCTGGGTCAAAACCATCAGCACCCAACAGGGGAACAAAACGGCAACCACCAAAATTTGTTCGCTCTAAACTACCATCCAGGTGTTTCTTTAAAAGTGTTAGTTCCTGAATATCCCGGCTACCTTCTGGTAGAAGCATCCTGCCACCCAATTTCAGCTCTTTTACAAGTTCATCCGGAGTAGCTGGAGCTGCTGCAGTCACCATAATTCCATCAAATAGAGATTCCTCAGGCCAACCGAGACTTCCATCTCCAAGCTTGTAATATATATTTTTTAATCCTAACTTTAAGTGAATGCTCCTCGCCCTCTCTAGGAGCAGGGTTTTACGCTCAATAGTATATACTTTTGCCCCTAGGTACGCAAGAAGCGCCGTCTGATATCCCGACCCCGTACCAATTTCCAAGATTTTTTCTCCAGACTGGGGGGAAAGGATATCCGTCATCCAAACAGTCATATAGGGCTGGGAAATGGTCTGTCCCTCTCCAATAGGAAGTGGAGAATCCCTATAGGCATCTTTACGGTATTCCTCAGGAACGAAGAGTTCTCTGGGAATCTGCCTAACGGCATCTAGAAGCGCTGGAGATTCTATCCCCCGCCTCTCAAGCTGCTTTTTTATCATCCAATCTCTCTCAGCCTTGTAGTCTATAGAATCTTTGTTCACATACTTGTGATATTCATAGGGGACCCAAGCCATAAAGGGTCTTAGCTGTCATAGTAACTTATAGAAATTTATTAGGCTCCGAGTTTTCCAGCTTTTTCTTTTAAGACTTCCACTCGGTCCAATTTTTCCCAGGGAAAAATATCCCTGCCGAAATGTCCGTAGGCAGCCGTCTTCAAATAGATGGGACGCCAAAGATCCAACATGTTCACAATTCCCGGAGGGGTGAGGTCAAATATTTCTTTAGAAGAAACAATTTTCTCAAGCTCGGAATCTGGGATGAGTCCGGTACCCTCGGTGTGGATCATAATGTTTAAGGGCTCGCTTATGCCGATTGCGTATGAAATATGCACAGTACATTTTTCCGCTAGGCCCGCCCCTACAATGTTCTTTGCTATGTATCTAGCCGCATATGTGGCAGAGCGGTCAACTTTTGTAGGATCCTTTCCGGAAAAAGCCCCTCCACCATGGGAGGCAATTCCACCGTAGGTATCAACAATAATTTTTCTCCCTGTAACACCGGTATCAGACTGGGGTCCACCGATGACAAACCTCCCTGTAGGATTAACATAGAATTTTGTATCATCACGGACTAATTCTTCTGGAAGAATCGGCGTAACGACTTTTGCAATAATTTCATCCCGAGCTGCTTCAGAGATATTTCTTCCATCCAAAATACTCTCATCATGCTGGGCAGCCACAACCACTGCACCGATACTTTCGGGTTTACCGTCTACATAATTCACAGTTACCTGACTCTTTCCATCAGGTTTAAGATAGGGCAGGGTCCCATCTTTTCTTACCTCAGAAAGTCGGAGGGCTATTTTATGGGCCAGAGCTATTGGTAGAGGCATAAGCTCTTCTGTATCCGAGCAGGCATAGCCTATCATAAGCCCCTGGTCACCAGCACCGCCCACATCAACGCCCTGAGCAATATCGGGTGACTGCTCGTTTATTCCGTTTAATATGCAGAGAGAATTAGTTTCAAAACCAAGATTTGGATCGGTATATCCAATGTTTTTGACAATTTCCCTTATCAGGGATTTCACCTCAACTTAGGCAGGAGTTGTAATTTCCCCACCTACAAGGACTAAGCCAGTACTGACAAAAGTCTCACAGGCCACCCGGCTACCCCTCTTGTCTTCGGGCGATAGTCTGTATGGTTTGAGTCCTTTTTCAACATCATACTCCAGTATTTTATCAAGTATTCCGTCAGATATTTGGTCGCTTACCTTATCTGGATGACCCTCTGTCACTGATTCCGATGTAAACGTGAAATTTTTATTGTTCATTAAAAAGCTCCCTGCCTGATCTTATCAATTTCTCTGCCGCAGATTTGTCTTCTCCCTCTGCATAAAGTCTCAGGAGCGGCTCCGTACCTGAGGGACGGATCAAAAGCCATCTTCCTCCCTCCATATCTATCCTGCCTCCGTCCAAATAGCTCACTTCCTCTACCTTATAGGGTAATGAATGAACTTTAATATTTTCGCTGACCTTTTGCAAGAATTCCTCCCTTGAAAAACTTCCGGCACAGGGAAAATCTTCACGGAGATAATAACTACCTCCGAATTCGCATGATACCTCATCCCAGATTTCACCAAAGAGCATAGACCTTCTCTTCATCATCTCAAGTATTCTTAATGCTGTATAGAGAGCATCCCGCTCAGGAAGAAAATCACCAAAGCCTATTCCCCCACTTTCCTCACCAGCGACAAGAACATCGCCTTTAAGCATCTCTGGACATATATTTTTAAAGCCTATCGGAACAATTTCAAGCTCAGCCTTATACTTTTCAGCCATACGATCCACCAAGCAAGTTCCTGCGACAGTTTTAATGATTCTGCCCTCCTTGCCCGAATCAAGCATGTCCCAGGCTAAAACCGCTAAAATCACCTGCATAGAGAGAAAACGTCCATTTTCATCCACCAGGGCTATCCGGTCGGCATCCCCATCAAAAGCAAAACCTATATCAGCTCTTCCACTCTTCAGTAAGCCCATCAGCTCCCCCAAATACTGAGGTCGAGGCTCTGGGTTTATCCCACCAAAAAGAGGATCTCTCTCAGCTCTGAGGGCTGTCTCAATATAACCTTTTCTTTTTAGAAGCTCTCCAAAAAAAGGCGATCCAGTTCCATGGAAATAATCTACTCCAACCCTCAAGTTTCCTTCAGGAAGATATTTCTCAAGCTCCGCCAGATAATCCTGCCCCCAGTCCGAAGTCTTTCCATGATACTTCAAGCTCCATCTAGGCCCATCATAGCTGGTATCAGATAAACCCTCCGTTAGCTCTGCCACAAGCTCGCACCTTGCGCTTCCTCCATAATTTTCCTTGAGTTTCAATCCATTATAGGAAGCCGGATTATGCGACGCACTAATGCAGGCACCAAGATCATAGCCTTGTCTAGTCACCCTGTGAGATACGCAAGGAGTCGGAACTGCCGAATCAGAAAGGTCAACCCTCACCCCATTCTGCTCTAAGACAGCAGCAAAGAAAGATGCATATTCGGCTGAAAGAAACCGATTATCATAACCTACGCATACCTGAGAATTTTTCCCGACATAATCCGCCAAGCGAATAGCAAGTCTACCCAAATTCTCAAAAGTAAAAGTATCTGCAATTTCAGCCCGCCAACCATCCGTTCCGAAATTGATTTTCCCGCGGACGCAGCTATTTTTCTTCATTCTTAAAATACTCTAAGGTTTTTCTCATTCCTTCTCCAAAACCCATCTTTGCTTCCCAGCCTAAGTCTTTCAAGGCCCTGGAGGGATCAAGCCGACTCTCTGCCAGTTCTCCAGGTCGAGCAGGATAATACTCAGCTGGTAAACTATAGTCCAAAGACTCCCCTAAAACCTCAAATATTCTGTTTACTGATTCAGACGCCCCCACGCCGATGTTGTATATGCCATCTCCAGACTCAAGTGCCTTCTCAAAGGCCCTAGCCACATCACCCGCATATACATAGTCCCTCAACTGCTCACCATCACCAAATATTTTCACAGGTTTTCCCTTAAGCATAAGACCACAAAAAATAGCTACCACTCCAGCTTCCCCTGCCGGGTCCTGCCTGGGACCGTAAACATTTCCCAGCCTCATCGCAGCAGTCCTCAATCCATAGTGACTTTTGTAGTAGTTAAGATAAAATTCAAATGATAATTTAGATACCCCATAAGGACAGAGAGGAGAAGCGGGATAAGACTCATCTGGTCTTTTACCCTCTGCTTCGCCGTACATCACTCCTCCAGAAGAAGCAAAAATAAAGCTTTTTACATTATTTTTTACTGCGGCCTCCAAGAGATTTATCCCACCGATAATATTCACATCCGCATCAAAAAAAGGATCTTCCACAGATTTTCTTACATCCAGCTGGGCCGCAAGATGAATCACAGAGTCAAAACCCACCTCTTTAAATAAATCGATAAGTTTTTCATCCCGGACATCCATCTCAATAAATTCCGCCACCGGATTTAAGTTTTTTCGCCGGCCGGTAATAAGGTTATCTACTATCCAAACTTTATGACCTTTGTCTATCAAAAGATCCGCAGTATGGGAACCTATAAAACCGGCTCCACCAGTCAAAAGAATTTTCATATTTCTAACATGCTCCCTTTTTTAAAACCACCGCGGAAACTGTCCTAATTAGTATTTTTATATCCAGCCCCAGCGACCAATTCTCCAGATAGTAAATATCTAATTCAATCATTTCCTCGTATGTTAAATCACTCCGACCAGAGACCTGCCATAGACCAGTGACACCGGGAAGTGTATTTAGCCGCCTCTTGGCCACCTCATCATATGCAGCGGCCTCCCAGAGGACCTGCGGGCGGGGACCAACCAAAGACATATCGCCTTTTAAAACATTGAAAAGCTGAGGAATCTCATCTATGGAATATTTCCGTATAAAGCTTCCCACTCTGGTTATCCGAGGGTCTTCCCTCATTTTAAAAGCCGCACCGCTACGCTCATTATATTTCATGAGGCTCTCAAGCCTATCATCCGCATCCACTACCATTGAACGGAATTTATAGAATTTAAAATCCCTACCCTTAAAACCTCTTCTCAGATGGGAATAAATTG
Source organism: Elusimicrobiota bacterium (assembly GCA_012511615.1). Taxonomy (GTDB): domain Bacteria; phylum CG03; class SLGR01; order SLGR01; family SLGR01; genus JAAZFS01. Next base: position 8,808 of record JAAZFS010000049.1, read on the forward strand.
GTGCACCAGGTGAATCCAACCAAATTGCTATATAGAGAAATATTAAAAAAGGTGAGAAAATCATCAAAACCAGCATAGAGACAACTATGTCGGAGATTCGCTTAAAATAATAATTAGAAGGTTCCTGGAGCGGATGCTTAAGGCTAAGGGCCGGTATCCCAAAATAAGTTTCATAATCTAGCTCTCCCATCTTTAGCTCAATCATATCGGGGACCATCTTAAAGTCCAGTCCCCTGTCCTCGCAAAAATTTATCACCTTCATTATTTCTGTACTTTCCACATCGGTATCAGTAAGAACTATCTCTTCCAAATTTTCTCTGGAAGCAATTTCCTTTATTTTCTTCGTATCAAACGAGGATAAGTGCAAGACATTAAAGCGACCGCTACGGGCAATGTTTTTTTTCAATCTCTCCTTGACTTTACTACTGCCAACAAGAAGAATTCCCATTTTTCCGCCGCCATATAAAAACTTTGACCGAAGAAACCGGAAAATCATATGAGAAGCATAGAGAAATATCACAGAAAATATAGCCGAATATATGAGAACCAAGCGCGAGTAGGAGTACTCCCTATAAAGAAATGTAGCCGCTGTGATGAGAAGAGTTGAAAACAAGACCGCTCTAACCACTCCGAGGAACTCATCCGTCTTATAAATTATCCTATGCGTATTATAAATTTTAGTCCAACTTAAACAGGCAAGGTAGACAATTATCACCACGGGCATGGCGCGCCTATACTGTTCAATCGGAGGTATCCCCTTGGTTAGGGAAAAAATTTCATATTGAAAACGAAAACTATAGGCCAACATAAAAGAAAAATAAACAGCCAGAATGTCAAACACTCGCTGCAAAAATAACAAGATAAATTCTCTTTGATTTTTAATCATTTTTAATCAACCCAATTCTTACGAAACATTTACAAAATTAATCAGAAGCATATATACATTATTTCTGCGATTCAGGAAAGTTTTTCCGTGGACGGGGACGAACTCTTTCTTTGAGTAGAATAAGTAAGGCCTGAACAAAGTCCATAAACTTTATCTTCTTTCCCTCAGCATAACCCCTGGGATTGTATTCAATAGGCACACTAATTATTTTGTGACCACTTCTGAGGAGTTTTGCAGTGATTTCCGCCTCTATACCAAACCGATTCTCTTTCAGGTCCATACTTTTGAGCACATCCGCAGGTATCAACTTATAACAAGTCTCTAAATCTCCCACTCCTGCAAAGTATAAAAAATTTGTCAAAACAGTAAGAAAACGATTGGCAAGGTACTGACGGCCAAACATTTTTTTCTTTCCAAATGGAAAGCGATTACCATAAACTACCGCCCCCTCATTTTCAGCGCTGGCCTTTAGAAGTTTAATGATATCCTTCGGATTATACTCCAAATCCGCATCCTGAACTATAATGAAATCTCCGCTAGCCTCAGCAATTCCCCTTCTCACCGCAGCTGATTTGCCGGACTGTTTATCCAGCCTAAAATATTTAAGGCCCGGAATATCCGCCTTTTCCACTAAATTTCGGGTATTATCTCTGGAGGCATCATCTACAAGAATAATCTCTTTGTCCAGCTCAATAGCAACCACCTGATGAAGAATACTGAGTATGGTGTTGGCCTCATTATATGAAGGTATAACTACTGATAGTTTCATTTTTTTATCTGTTCAAGGGAGGACGACAATATAGCCTGAAATTTTTCCATATAGATTTCTTCTGAAAATTTTCTTTTAATATGCTGCCTTCCCTCTTTGGCAAGCTCTTTTCTTTTTTTTGCATTATCTAAAAGACTAAGTATCGCCCCCTCCAATGCATCCTGATCATAGGGACCATAAATTATTCCGCACCCTCTATTATTTATGATTTCTTTTACTCCCCCTGTATCGGCAGCAATCACCGCAAGACCTGCACTCATGGCCTCCATAACACTTGTGGGGAGTGAATCCGCAATATATGAAGTATGGACAAAAATATCAAGTTGCCTGAGCCATTTGTCCGTATTCTCCACATATCCCTCAAAAATAATTTCCTTGCTTTCACCAGCTAAAAGTTTAAGTTTTTCTAAAAGTTCTGCCTCTTCTGGAAGAGCTTCACCAGCGATGAGAAATCTTAATGGCGGATATCCTGGTTTATCCAGAATCTTCAAGGCAGCCCTTATAAACATCTCGGGGTTCTTCATCTCCGTCACTCGGCCCATCCAGCCTAGGGTTATCCCTGGCTCTTTAGACTCAGATTTTCCTCTAGCATTTGAATCAATCTCAACTCCATTATAAAGTTTTATGATTTCTTTTGTTTTCATAGAACTTTCAATCATGCTTTCTTCCACTGCACCAGATACGGGCAGGGCAGTTATTTTGCCTAGCCCAGAGAAAAAACGAATGGTTTTTATTGACAGATTATTAAAGCCAGCCTCCGAATCCATAATATCATGGACTCTCCATATTACTGGAGTGCTGGAAATAAAACCTGCCAGACTTCCCAGTAGATGCATTTCCACGGTATTAGTATATATAAGTTTAGGACCTGACTTTTTTATCTCTATAATCAAGCGAAAGAGAAAAACCAAAGAAAAAAACCCAGCAAATAAAAGATTTTTCACTCTTATACTTTCCCGGCCAAGCTTAAATGGGGTTTCCGGTATCCCTATCACTTTCTTTTGGATATCATCAAGTCCGGTATAAAGTCTGCCCTTAAAACCAGTAATCAAACAGGGTTCAAATTTGTTTCTATCAAGCTTTTCAAGTGTTTTTAAAAGAACCTTCTGAGCTCCACCATACTCATAATCCTGATCTAAAAAAAGAACTTTAGTCATAACTAGTAATTTTCTGATAAAGAGCATAGGTCTTTTCGGCAAGTTTCTTCCAAGAATAGTTTGCATCTACATGCTCTCTGCCCCTAAGCGCATATTCCTCTCTAAGGGAAGAATCCTCTATCAGTCTTTCAAGCTTTTCTCTCAAATCTTCAGAATCGGCCTCTTTAACCAGTAAACCTGCATCAGAAACTACCGAGGCTATCTCTCCACTATCGGCAGCTATTACTGGCACCCCACAGCTCATAGCTTCTAGTAGGACCCGACCAAATCTCTCAGACTGACCCCCAAGCGTAATTGAAGGCAAAACAAAAACATCCATAGAATTATAGTATCCAGTAAGCTCTGAATGGTTTACCGCCCCAGTAAATACTACCTTGTCATTAAGATTTTTCTCCCTAACCTGTTCTTCTAGTTTTTCTCTTACTGGTCCATCTCCAACAATAAGCATTTTCAATTTTTCACTAGTCTTTATGCGAGAAAAAGCATCAATCAGATAATTCAGCCCTTTTTGCTCAGTAAGAGCTCCCACATATCCTATAACAAGATCAGCACCTTTAAGAGCTGGCAAGTCTCTTTTTACTATAGAATCAGAGGGCTTAAAATAAGTGGTATCTATACCATGGGGCAGGATAGGCACCCCCCAGTCTCTTCCCTTCTTCTCAAGGACATCCCGAGCAGTCTGGGTTCTTGCCAGGATAAGATCAGCCTTCTTTAAACTCTTTCTTTCTATAAAATTAAAGGGCGGTGGATAGGGTCTAAAAATATTCTGAGAAGCATGCAGAACTACCTTAGTGGGCTTATTGGAGTATTTAGCCGCCCTTAATATCTGATAACTTCCAAAATTAAAAGGCTCATCTTCCAAGTCTATAAGATCTGGTTTAAAATCCTTGATAACTTTTTTTAAGATTCCAGAAAAAAACGCAAAGTGCAGATTACCTGTGAAATAAGGTTTTCCGGTAATATGCTTATCCCCCAAGAGTTTTCCCTCTAAATAAACTTTTTCTTTTTTCCAGTGTTCAATCCAATATTCTGGAGTTAGGACTCTAACATCATCCAAATATTCTGATAATTCCACCACCCTCTTCTGATACTGTTTTTGAAGAAGCGATGTATATGAAACAAATAATACTTTCAAGAAGCTCTTCCTTTATCTTTCTTTGTCCCGACAATATCAAAGTAATGACCTTCAAGAGATTCTGCATTTTTCTTCCAAGTAAAGTTTTCCCTTACCAAATCTGCAGCTTTCTGCCCCATATTTTTTCTCTTCTTTTCATCTGACGCCATATCTATAAGAGCATCGGCCAGTCTGCGAAGCGCTGCCGCAGAAAGACCATAATCAATATAGGAAGATTTTTCAGTATCAAAGGGAACTAAAATCCCGTTATATCCATCTTCAACAATTTCTCTTAATCCATCCACACAACTGGCCACTATAGGCACTCCACAGGCCATCACCTCAAGAGCAGAAATACTTGTTGCTTCCGCCAAGGAAGGAAAGACTGCAAAATCCGCCTGAGCAATATACTCTACAATCCTGTCATTGGGCACCTCTCCTACAAATTTCACTATATCTTTTAAATCATCTTTCGAAGCTCTTTCTTTTAAACTATCAATAAATTCTTTCTGGGATCCCCCTCCTACTATAAGGGCCCTAATACCTTTCTCTTCCTTAGCGGCAAGAGAAACTGCCTCAAGAAAATAATGAACACCTTTTACAGAGGCCAGACGGCCAAGAAACAAGGCTGTTACGCCCTCTCGTGATAAATCACCAGCCACCTGTTTTTCAGCTAAAACTTCAGGATTAAATCTTTCAGCGTCAATCCCATTAGGAATTGCCACGACTTCAACCCGTCCACCTGCTACTTCCCGGCAGATGTCCCGTCTATCTTTAGAGGCAGCAATAACAAGGCTCATTCTCCTCATTGCAAACTTCACAATATTTCTTCTAAAAAAGCTTTTCCTATCTTCAATGATTGCCCCGTGCTCGGTTACCAGAAGCGGCACACCACTTATCAAGGAAAAAACAGCACCAGCTACTCCTACCGGATAAAGGTAATGACAATGAAGTATATTTATAGGCTCTCTTCTATGTTCCCGTAGAAGAGTAAAAAGAAAATAAAGCATTCTTATGGGCCTCTTAAAAACACCCCGGCCACCCTTTATTCTTATAATTCTCACTCCTTCCCTAACTTCACTCTCAGGAAGAAGCTGACCCTCATATTTCTCTAGACTTCCAGTAAGAGTAACCCTATGACCTTTTAAAACCAAATGCCTTGCAATCTCCCACATATGAGTCTCAATACCTCCAGTAATTGGAGGAAGATGGGCACCGGATATAAATATATTCAATTTTTTTGTCATTTACTAGAAAAAACTCCAAGAAAAGTATTTTTAATAGCACCAATTTAAGCTTTATCAAAAGCTTTTAATATTAATATCAGACCCATATACAAAAAAGCATCAACAGGAATGCCCATAAAAACATTAAAACCTGCAAAATATATAATCCCCCCCATAAGTACCGCAGAGCCCAAAGCCTTAAAAAAGGGTAGACTATCAAGCCGAATTCTTTCTTCCTTAAGGGAGATATAGTTCATAAAAAACTAGATTCCCTGAGATGCCAGTGTCGCCAGAGCAGCGCCATAATGGCTATATGAAGGTATCAAAAGAAGGTTCAGCACAATATTGATAAGGACAGATAGAGCAGTATTCCTCAACAGCAACTTCTGCAGGTTTACCGAATTAAGTGTAGTACCAGTCCCGTAGTTTAGGAAAATAAAAAACAAGGACCCAAACATAATAGCCAACACCCCTGA
>JAAZFS010000050.1 GCA_012511615.1 Elusimicrobiota bacterium
CGTCTGATTCATTATCAGTCTTTTAACTGTAGGAGTGCAATTTAGTATTTCGAAAACCCCGACTCGGCCGCGGTATCCGAGGTGTCTGCATTCAGGGCAACCCACTGGATTATAAAAAGTATAATTATCATCTGGCAACAAGAGTCTTTCCAACAATTCTGAATTAGGTCGGTAAGGTTTTTTACAGGCTGGGCAAAGTCTTCTAACTAGGCGCTGAGCAACCACACAGGTAAGAGAGGATGTAAGGAGGAAGGGCTTTATTCCCATATCTACAAGCCGGGTTACTGCATCAAAAGAACTTCTTGTATGAAGAGTACTAAAAATAAGGTGACCAGTAAGAGAAGAATGTATGGCTATTTTTGCGGTTTCCTCGTCTCTAATTTCTCCTACAAGTATGATATTTGGGTCCTGCCTCAAAACAGAGCGAAGTATGGAGGCAAATGTAAGCCCTTTTGCATTATTTACCTGGACCTGATTAAAGCGCTCAATTCTATACTCGACAGGGTCCTCAATTGTGACGATGCTTTTGTCGGAAGATCCTATCTGATATAGAGATGAGTAGAGTGTTGTAGTCTTACCGCATCCGGTTGGACCAGTCACCAGAATAAAACCCTGAGGCTTGTTTATCGCATTCTGATAGGTCAAGAGCGTTTCGCCAGCAAGACCGAGTGACCCCATGGGGACAATAACATTATCCTTATCAAGTATCCTTATGACCAATTTTTCACCATCAAAACCTGGAAGCGTAGAAATTCTTAGGTTCAGTAATTTCTTTTTATAGCTTACTTTCGCACGCCCATCCTGAGGTGTGTGCTTATTTGAAATATCAAGATTGGCCATAACCTTGAACCTTGATATTATTTTAAGAGCAATTGGAACTGGCACCCGAATCAAGTCAGTTAAGATACCGTCTATTCTACAGCGTATTCTGTAGCGGACGTCCTTATACTTTTCAAAATGAACATCCGAAGCTCCCTCCCTAATCGCATGGAAAATAATTGAGTTTGCAAGTTTTGCAGCCGGAACTGCCCTACCTACTTTCGCCAAGTTCTCAAGCTCTACAACCTGGGCATCTTCCACGATATTTACATCAGTGGCGGAGTCTTCGGCCATTTCCTTAAGCTCTGTCATCTCCTGTTCTAAATCCTCGGGACCATAAAGAGCCTTTAAAACTTTTGCCACATGCGACTTGGTAGATATTATCGGAAAGATATTTTTATCCAGACTTATGGCAGATCTAACTTCATCGAAATGATGGAGGTTTATAGGGTTATAGGTCCCTACATACATGGTATCCCCAGTCATAAAGAGAGGTATTATAGAATACTTGTAGGCAGTTTTTTTAGGAAGAACATCAACCGCACGATGGTCAACAAGCCCAGTTAAATCAGAAAAATAAGGAAGCTGATACTGTATCCCTAAAGCCTTCATAAGGGCCTCTTCACTAACCATCTTGTTTTTCAATAGATAGTCTCCGAGAAAAGTCCTTGAAGAATCCTGGCCCTGCTCAGAGAGAACCTTGACAAGGTCTTCTTTTTTCAGGGCATTCATCGCAATTAGAATCTCACCAACCTTCTTTGAAGAAATATTATCTGTCTCATCCTTTACATAATTTTCCCAGGGTTCGTCGAGAGTATTTACAAACACGGTTTTAATTCTGTTTACTAAATCATAAACTTTAAAAGGTTTAACAAGATATTCAGAGCATCCAACCGCCTTACCTTTTTTCTGCATACTTGGATTATCATGACCCGAAACAATTATGGATGGAACATTGGGGTTCATTTTATGAAATCGGAGGGAAAGCTGAAATCCATCAAAAGGACTTCTTTCAAAATTTACATTGGTTAAAACAAGGTCAGGTTGCCACTCTTCAAATAATCTGAGAGCCTTCTCGGGTTTGAGGGTGCCTAATACCCTATACCCTTCTTTGAGAAGAATGTAATCATATATACGTAGATAATGTATGTCGTCATCTACAACTAAAATCTTGCGTTCTTTACGTTTTTCCATCGTGTTTTTCAGTTTTTGCAGTCAGCAATAGGAAAAATCCTATATTCCCATCGACTATATTTAAATAAATATTATAAAGGAAAAAGCCGATTAATGCAAAAAGACAACTTTTATTTTAAAACTTGTTTTCTATAAATACGATTATTATCAAAACAAGCTATAGAAAAAATTTTATTCAGGTAAGAAGACCCTCTTCTCTAAGAGTAGAGAAGATCCATTCTTTTGAAAAAGAATCCATACAAAAAGGTTTTTTGTCACATTTTTTGCGATAACAGCATA
>JAAZFS010000051.1 GCA_012511615.1 Elusimicrobiota bacterium
ATGAATATCTGGAGGTAAGCTTTAAAAATAAAGATCTTCTAACGGAAAAAACTGTCGTAACGGCTCCTCATCTTAAGTCGGTTACGGAATTTTCTAGCTATAAAATAAACACTGGTCTAACTGTTGAAAATTTTGATTTTGCTCCCTCTGGAAGAGTAAATATAATAGAAATAGATTGATGAATAAAAAAGAAGAAGATATAAAAAAAGAAAAGAATAAGAAAAATGGGCAAGCTTCGGAAGTTGGAGGATTAAATCCTAAGGAAAGTCCAAGCCATCTCTTGAGGGCTAGGAGAAAAGAACTCAAATATACATTGGAGTATGTCTCTGAGATTACGAAGATATCTGAGGATAAGCTTCAGGCTCTTGAAAAAGATGATTACGCATATTTTCCAGCCCGGTTTTATGCTAGGAGTTTTCTGAAAGATTATGCCGTATTTTTAGATCTTGAAATAGATGTTGAGGCTCTACTTCCGAATGAGGGACCCCAACCTATATCTCCCAGCATAAAACTATTACAGACTGCCTCAGAAAAGAAAAGGGCAGAACTAAAAAAGAAGATAGAAGACAGCCTGCCGCGTCCTTCCAGGGGTTTTATTAGGGCACTTATAATTATTTTTGCTGTTTATTTTGTGCTTTTACTATCCCCGCTTATCCCTTTAATATATAGTCTTTCCTCCAAAAGCCTGATTGTCACAAATTCTGCTACAAAACCTGAAAATTCTCAGCTCGCGCAAGGAGAAGAGAAACTTATGCTTATGGCTATAGCCCTTTCAGATGTATGGGTCCGGCTGACTGAAGAGGAAAGGTTTGTCTATGAAGGGACCCTTAAGAAGGGCACTACATCATACTGGGAGGCGGAGGATGAAATTACAATCAGGATAGGTCGCACTGGCGCTCTTAGTCTATTTTTCAAGGAAAATACTTTATCTGACTATCAAGAAATAGATATAAGAAAAGGTGCCCGAGGTGGAGTAAATGAACTGACCATCACCAAACAAATTTCTCCGGTTTTGTCTCAATGACCCTGGCAAATAAACTGACACTATCAAGAATTTTATTGGTCGTACCTTTTATAGTGCTCCTGTCAATCGGTGGTAAAACTCAGACTTTGATAGCACTCATTATTTACGCTATAGCGACTCTTACTGATTTTTTCGATGGTAGGATAGCAAGGAAAAGAAACGAGGTGAGCGATTTAGGTAAATATATGGATCCTCTTGCAGATAAAATATTTGTAACGGCTGCTCTTGTGATTCTTGTGGGTACGCCCAAGGCCAATCTTCCGGCCTGGCCTGTGGTTATAATACTCTCCAGAGATCTTATCATTGGTGTTCTTAGGTCGCTTGCAGCATCCAAAGGGAAAGTCATAGGAGCAGACAAGATAGGGAAATTCAAAACGGCCTTTCAAATGGTTGCTATATTTCTGGCGCTTCTTATCCTTTCATTTGAGGTAGATAGTATGACTGGGTATATATATTATCTTATACTGATATCGGCATTAATCACCTTTTATTCAGGTTTTAATTATATCAGGGAAAACTGGGCTCTTTTCAGAGAATAGTGCATCGGAGTGATGATTTTATGAATTGGCTTTTAAGATTTATTGCAACAGGGTTTTTTGTGGGAGAAAAAGTACCTTTTGCTCCAGGTACGGCAGGAACGGCCTTGGCTGCATTAATCTATTTTCTCTTTTTTCCAGTTGAGGCGGGTTTTTATTGGCCTATGCTTTTACTAGTTACTTTTATAGGAATTATTTCTGCTGGGCGTACGGAGGAGATAATGAAGGAAATAGACCCTCCTCAAGTGGTGATAGATGAAATTCTTGGTTATTTTATAGCTATGGCTTTTCTTCCCAAAACCTTTGGCCTTGCTTTGGCGGGCTTTATAATCTTTCGTTTTTTCGACATACTGAAAATATTCCCTATAAACAAACTGGAAATAGTAGCCGGCGGGCTGGGAATAATGATTGATGACATTTGTGCAGGGATTATTACAAATATTATACTTCAGCTTGCTGTGAGGTTTTTCTAAAGATTTCTTTAAGCTTAGGGCTTATTGTCTCCGATTCTTTTATTTACAAAACTTATTTTACCGAATAGGTTTTCATACCAAACCTACTTATAATTTTGTTCTGGCTTGATTTTAGCTCTCTCAAAGAGATATTATAGTAAGGATAGGATAAGGATTTTCAAATAGCGAGTGTCCAGTTATTCAGAACGAAAGAATCGGGGGATAGGAGTTAGGGACTTGCCCAGCTTATAGTGGGAGACTGATTTTAAGGAGAATTTTATGACAAAAACCAGTAAAGATCAGGCCCTGGAAAGGGCCGTAGGACAGATAGAAAAGAAGTTTGGCAAGGGGTCTATAATGCTCCTGGGAGACGATAGATACAAGGTTGAGGTTCCTGTCATACCTACTGGAGCTCTTCCCCTTGACTTGGCTCTTGGAGTAGGTGGTATTCCGAGAGGGCGGGTGGTTGAGGTCTTCGGACCTGAAGCCTCTGGAAAGACAACACTCTGTCTTCAGATTGTAGCAAATGCTCAGGCCCAGAGTGGAATCGCGGCCTACATAGATGCTGAACACGCGCTTGACCCAATCTACTCAAAAAACATCGGTGTTGATATAGATAAACTTTTAATTTCTCAGCCTGATTACGGTGAGCAAGCTCTCGAGGTGGTGGAGACTCTTGTAAGAAGTGGTGCAGTGGATATAGTCGTAATCGATAGTGTGGCTGCTCTTGTTCCCAAGGCAGAGTTGGAAGGTGATATGGGTGATTCCCATATGGGTCTTCAAGCCCGGCTTATGTCCCAGGCCTTAAGAAAGCTTACCGCAACCATATCTAAGTCTTCCACAACAACGGTTTTCGTAAACCAGATAAGAGAGAAAATTGGGGTAATGTTTGGAAGTCCCGAGACAACTCCCGGAGGAAGATCTCTAAAGTTTTACTCATCTGTCCGACTTGATATAAGAAGAATTGGGGCCATAAAACAGGGGACTGAAAATGTGGGTAACCGCGTTAGGGTGAAGGTTGTCAAAAATAAGGTTGCAGCCCCTTTCAAGACAGCTGAGTTTGATCTTCTATATGGAGAGGGTATATCAAAAGAGGGTTGTCTTATAGATATTGCTCTTCAGGAAAAACTAATAGAACAGAATGGCACTTGGTTCTCATATGGGAAGACTCAGCTGGGCCAAGGA
>JAAZFS010000052.1 GCA_012511615.1 Elusimicrobiota bacterium
GGAGGATACTGGTTCAGGAGTCAAAGTTAAGGGGACTGGGTTTTTAGTCATTTTTCTTATTGAATCTTGAAGAGTAGTCCTAACTACTGGAATATTGAACATATAAGGATGAAATTTATAAATATGCAAAACGAAAAAATAAATAAAAAACAAAATAAAGAAGGGATATTTCATTGAATCTTTAAATATATAGATAAAGAGCTTAAAGAAAAATCTGAGGCAAGCAAGTGCTCCTCCTGCGATGGCAAGAAAGGTGGAAAATCATGCTTTTAAATTTAAGTAACTGGTTTGTCTTTAACCTATTAAACTTTGCTGGAGACTCAAAGGCAGGGGAGATATTAAGTTTCTTTATATATGATACGCTTAAGATAATTTTTCTTTTATTTAGCGTAATTTTTATTATAGGGGTATTAAGGTCTTATATCCCTCAGCAAAAATTAAAGGACTGGTTGCACCAAAAGGGATATAAGGCTTATCTTTTTGCTGCTTTTTTCGGAGCGGTTACGCCTTTTTGCTCCTGCTCATCTCTTCCTATATTTTTCGGTATGATAGCGGCTGGTATACCTCTGGGGGTTGTATTTACTTTTCTTATTATATCCCCACTCATAAATGAATATCTTCTTGTCATAATGATTGATTCCTTTGGTTGGAAGATATCTTTTCTATATCTTCTAAGTGGTTTGATGATTGGTATATTTGCTGGTCTGGTTCTTGGTAAACTAAAACTTGAGAGATTTATTGATGAAAATTTTTTTAATGACGAAAATAATAATGATGAAAATTTTCAGGGATTTAAGAGCCGCCTGATTTTTGGACTCAAGGAGGCCTTGGATATCACCAAAAGTATTTGGTTATGGGTTGTTGCAGGTATTGCGGCCGGTGCACTCATACATAATTATGTTCCTCAGGAGCTGGTGGAGGCAGTCATTGCTCGAGCCGGTATATTTGGTGTTCCGATAGCAGTCTTAATGGGGGTGCCTATGTATGGCAGTTGCGCTGCTATAGTTCCAATTGCCTTAGTCTTGTTTCAGAAGGGACTTCCTTTGGGAACTGCTTTAAGTTTTATGATGGCTATATCAGCCTTAAGTCTGCCGGCTGCGATTGTAATGCGGCGGGCAGTAAAGACGGAGTTTATACTTATATTTTTCTCGGTAACTACAATTGGAATTATTTTTACTGGTTACCTCTTTAATCTCTTGGGAGAATTTATATAGGAAAACTACTATTTCAAAACTATACTTACATCCATTTGGGATGCTAGGCCTGTTTTATAGGGCCCAGCGGAGTTATAGTAAAACTGACTTTCGGTTCAGAAAAATAAAATTTCCAGCCTATTTTAAATGAACAATCTTGCCGCTGGCGCGCATTTTTGTTAATATGCCGTTATTGTATATTAATAAGTAAGGAGATTCTTAAAAATATGAAGAAAAAAATAGGGGTTCTTGAGGGAGATTACATAGGACCGGAAATTACAGGGGAAGCTTTGAAGGCTCTGGATGCGATAGGGGAAAAATTCAATCATACTTTCGAAAGGGTGAAACTCTATGCCAGCGGTGAGGCTTATGATAAATTTGGTGAGATATTGCCGAAAGAGACGCTTGAAAAAGGGGCAGAGTGTGATGCTCTTCTTAAAGGTCCATTCGGTGGCCCTCCCGAGGAAATCAATCATCCTAAATGGTCTCAGGTTGAGAAAGAAGCCATACTTCCTTTAAGGAAGCATTACAATCTCTATGCTAACCTGAGGGAAACCAAAGTATATGAGTCTCTTTTGGATATTTCTCCCTTAAAACCCGAAAGAATTAAAGGAACAAATATTCTTATTGTGAGAGAGCTTATTTCAGGTATTTACTTTGGAGAGAAAAAATCCGGAACTATAGATGGGGAGAGATTCGCCTCTGATACAGAAAAATACACCGAATCAGAAATAAGAAGAATTGCAATTAAGGCTTTTGAACTTGCTATGACAAGACGGAGGAAATTAACTCTTGTGGCCAAGTCCAATATTCTTTTCAGTAGCCAACTTTGGAGAGAGGTGGTGGCAGAAGTTCAGCCGAATTATCCAGATGTGGATTTTGATTATATGCATGTAGATAATGCCTCCATGCAGCTCATA
>JAAZFS010000053.1 GCA_012511615.1 Elusimicrobiota bacterium
ACCGATTCCCGGCAGGAGTCTGAAGGCAGGGAAGTTTAAATTGAAAATACTATGTATTGCTGACTGGGAGACCGGAGAGTTCACTATGCCGGACATATCTGGTCTGGATTTAATATTAAGCCTCGGTGATATTGACCAGCGCGAATTAGAAAGAGTTTCCTGGCAAGTTCCAGTTTTTGCTGTGCATGGCAACCACGACTGGCTAGGCTTTCCTCAGACTGTTACCAATCTACATTTGAAAAAAGAAAATTTCGGAGGCTATGTATTTGCAGGTTTTGAGGGTTCTTGGATGTATAAACCTGTAGGTAATTATCTTTATACTGAAGACGAAGTAGAGACTAGTCTAAAAGGATTCGGACCTTCAGATATATTTATAGCTCACAATCCTCCCTACGGTCCGACCCAAATTCAAGATATGGTTCATAATGGATTTCGGGCTTTTACTTCATATATTGAGAAGGAGAATCCTGCTTATTTTATACACGGACACACCCATGTTAACGATGAGGCTATTATAGGAAGCACCCGAGTGCTATCTGTTTATGGAATGAGGTACCTTAACCTTGAAAGAAGAGATTGAAAATGGATATTAAAGAAATACTTATGGCTGCTGTTAAATACGGTGCTTCCGATATACATATAGTTCCAGATCGTAAACCTTTTTTAAGAATATCGGGAGAGATGAGAGGCCTAAATACTGATCTTCTAACTGCTGAAGATACAGAGCGCCTAATTTACGGTTGTCTTACAGAAAAGCTCATTGACAAGTTTAAGGTTGATGGAGAGCTAGATACATCTGTAAATGCTGAGGGAATAGGGCGTTTCAGAATGAATATTCTCAGGCAGAAAGATGGAATAGGTGCGGTTATGAGAGTGATACCATCTGAGATACCTAATCCTGAGGATGTAGGGCTTGATGACACCATTATCGGACTTAAAGATACTCCCCGTGGCTTAATACTTGTGACTGGACCAACTGGGAGTGGTAAGTCCACGACACTGGCTAGTATGATGAATCTGATAAATATGGAGAGAAGCCAGCATATTATAACTATTGAAGACCCAATTGAGTATATTTATCCTCAAGGAAATTGTGTTGTCACCCAAAGGGAGATTGGTAGCCATACAAAAGATTTCGGAGAGGCACTCAAGAGGGCCATGAGGCAAGATCCTGATGTCGCCTTGGTCGGGGAAATGAGGGATCTTGAGACCATATCGGCGGCCTTAACTCTCGCAGAGACTGGGCATTTGGTATTTGCCACCCTTCATACCACAGATGCTCCCCAAACAGTTGACCGAATAATAGATGTATTTCCTCCCTTTCAACAGCAACAGATTCGAACTCAGCTTTCGGGTGTTCTCAAGGCTGTTATCTGTCAACAACTTCTTCCTACTGCTGATGGGAAAGGCAGGGTAGCAGCCAGGGAGATAATGCTTGTAAATTCAGCCATAGCAAACCTCATAAGAGAAGGAAAAACTCATCAAATCTATAGTGCCATAGATACTGGTGGGCGTTCTGGAATGAAGAGTCTTGATAAGGATATGGCCTCTCTTGTCCAAAGGGGGCTGATTACAAGAGATGTTGCTCTTAGTAAGGCTAATAACCCGAAACTTATGGAAACTTTCCTTTCGCAGGGAGGGGGAGGGTATTGATGGGTGTAGATAAATTAAAAAATATAGAATTTTTCAGTTCCTTTGATGAAGAAATTCTCCAGGTGCTTGAGGAAAAACTTATACCTGAACAATATGGAGAAAAAGATCTTATATTTAAGGAAGGCGATATCGGCGATTCTATGTATATTTTAAATTCTGGCGAAGTAGAGATAACCAAAGAAGGTAGGACTCTTGCAAGACTTTCCGCTGGTAGCCTCTTTGGTGAAATGTCATTTTTCGAAGCCGATACAAGGAGCGCCAGTGTTATTGCCTGTGGTGATGTTTCCCTATTCAAAATAAATAACTCCGATTTTCAGGAGTTTTTATTTAAATATCCGGATGCAGGGATGAGTTTTCTTATGGAAATGACGGAAGAGATTTCAAGAAGGCTCAGGCGCACTTCTGAGTATTTTATTACTGTTTTTGAAACTGGAAAAATTTTGGCTACAGATCAGACCTTGACTGAGTTGAGTCAGGGCCTTCTAAAAAGATTAATGAAGGATCTTTCTGCAGAAACAGGGGCTTTTATGATTTATAACAGGTACACTGAATTCTTTGACTTGTTGTACTCTTCGGGAGAAAATGCCCAGACTGAAGAGGAATATTCGGAGCTTATTGAGAAATCTGATGGGAAAACAATCTTAGTAACTGATGATAAAGGCCTGCTGATTGGCGAGCCAATACGGGAGAATGAAGACTTGCTGGGGTATATGTTTTTCCAAAAACTGTCAAAAAATCCTTATTCTGTAGAACAGAAAATAGCTCTGTCTGCCGTGGCCAACCAAGCGGCTCTTGGTGTAAGAACGGCTCAAAACAGGGAAGAAGAGGCCGCACGTCGTCGCTTGGAAGAGGGCCGAGCGCGGGGTTTCTAAAATCGTGAAAGAGACAGCTTTAAAGACTCTTGTTGCGGGCTTGGCACTGCTAGTTTTTCTATCTTTGTCAGCTCGGAGGGCTGCTCGGGTGTTTCCTATTCGCCCCGGTGTGGCTGTAGCTATTACCGAGGGAGAAATTCCTGCCGGAGGGGCTTTGTACAATGAGCTTTTGAGGGATATATCTGTTAATGAATCTCTCCAGGTCAGCCGAGCTCTTGGTGAAATATATAATATCAGAAGAATAAGACCAGGGGATGCCTACAGCATATATCATACTACTGATGGGGTTGTTTTAAAGTTTATTTTTGATCCAGACCCCATGATTAATTATGTCTTGGAGCGGAGTAGTGAGGGTCTGGCGGGTTATGAAGAGATACCTGAATTTGAAGAGCGGACGGTTCTTCTAAAAGGGGTTATTGAGTCAAGTCTTTATGCTGGTCTTGCAGGAAGCGAGATAACCGATCCTGCAACTATCATGAGGTTTGCGGACATATTTCAGTGGCAGATGGACTTTTTAACAGAAGTTCGTGCCGGTGATCAATTTAAACTTGTTTTTACAAAATTTTATGTTGACAACAAACCGGTAAAATACGGCCGCATATTAGTCGCAGAGTACAGTGGGAAAAGAGGCAATTACCAGGCCGTAAATTTTCAAGATAGAGATTATCCTGATTATTATGATTTGGATGGAAATTCTCTTCGTAAGCAGTTTCTCCGTGCACCTCTTGAGTATAAGAGGATTAGCTCTCATTTTTCGCGAACTCGGATGCATCCTATACACCGTGTAGTTCGTCCTCATCTGGGAATTGATTATGCCGCTCCTTCTGGGACGCCTGTTTCAGCCTTGGGGGATGGGCGGGTTACTTTTGTAGGTTGGAGGGGGGGATACGGAAATACTGTACGCATTAGACATAACCAGACTTATACAAGTCAATATGGTCATTTGAGGGGATTTGCCCGCGGTTTAAAAGTTGGGCAGACCGTAAGACAGGGAGAATTGATAGGCTATGTTGGAATGACAGGAACGGCTACTGGACCTCATCTTGATTTCAGATTTGAGGTAAATGGTGTGCCTGTAAATTTTCTTACGCAAAATCTTCCTTCGGCAGAAAATATTTCAGCTGCGAATCTATCCTCATTTAAAGAGAGGGTCCTTGAAGTTAGGGAGTATCTGGATTTACTTGAAGATGATTTTTTTCTTGCCAATCCGGCTACTATAGAGGAGTTTCGGACATACCAGGAAGAGCTTGCTTTATCTCAGACGGAATTATAGAGAAAAATCCAAATCCTCTGGGCTTCTGAATAAGTATCAAGTTCGGGAAGAAGAGTCGGATTTGCAGATACAAACCAAGGGTATCTACATAAAAGAGGCTGGTCAAAAACTTTTGGAAATCCGTAATTCCCTTTCAGACTATATCAAAACCAATCCTTTATTCTTGAAATCACTTACTCCAATCCCACCTAATTCTGAAATGCCATGGATTGCAAAAACTATGGCTGAGGCATCACTGGCAGCTGGCGTGGGCCCTATGGCTGCGGTTGCCGGTGCAATTGCGGAAGGTGTAGGAAGGCATCTTGAAAAGCTTTCAAGTGAGGTGATTATTGAGAACGGAAGTGATGTGTTTTTCAGAATGCCCTCTCCTTTATTAATTGGAATATTTGCTGGAGAATCTCCCTTAAGTATGCGCCTGGGAATAAGATGTCATGCACCCAAAGGGGGGGGCATATGCACCTCCTCATCTACTGTTGGGCACTCCTTGAGTGGTGGCCGGGCTGATGCTTTTGTGGTTCTGGCCGAAAGTGCATCTCTTGCGGACGCGGCTGCGACTGCTGGAGGAAATTTTGTTAAAACTAAAGAAGATCTTGCACCTTCTGTGGAAAAAATTCTCGAGATTAAAGGCGTTCGGGGTGCACTTGCCATCCTTGGACCTTTGTTATCGGCAGCTGGAGATATTGAACTTGAAGAGCTGGAGTCTATCTAATATAATGGATAAATTATGATTAGAAGCGTACAAGAGATTAATGAGAAGATCAGAAAAGGCAAGGCAGTAGTTGTATCTGCAGCTGAGTTTCCCTCTATTGCGAAGAAGGAAGGAATTCGGGAAGCTAGCCGAAAAATAGATGTAGTTACTACTGGAACTTTTGGTCCTATGTGCTCCTCTGGAGTTTTTCTGAATTTTGGTCAGTCAAAACCTAAAATAAGAATGCAGAGGGTTTTAATAAACGGCGTAGAGGCCTATACTGGTCTTGCTGCAGTGGATGCATATATTGGGGCAAGTCAGGAGAGAAACGACGATATAAGAAGAGGTCTAAGTCCCTCTAGGCTTTCCTACGGTGGTGGACACGTCATTGAAGATTTACTCAAAGGAGAGCGGCTTACTCTTGAAGCTTTTTCATCTGGTACCGATTGCTATCCTAGGAAAAAATGGACTAAAAATTTTACCCTGAAAGAGCTGGGGGATGCAATTATGGTAAATCCTAGAAATGCTTATCAGAATTATAACTGTGCGGTTAACACCTCCCAGAAGACCATATATACCTATATGGGAATGCTAAAGCCGGATATGGGAAATATTAATTACTGTAGTGCTGGAGAACTCTCTCCACTTTTGAATGATCCAGAATATCGTGCTATAGGAATAGGCACAAGGATATTTCTTGGCGGAGGCTTGGGATATGTTTCTTTCAGGGGAACCCAGCATTCACCGAAAGTAAAGCGTAATAAATTCGGAACTCCGGTGGAACCAGCGGGGACGCTGATGGTAACTGGGGACCTAAAGGGCATGTCTTCTAAATGGATAAAGGGTCTTAATTTTACAGGATATGGAGTAAGTCTTATGGTAGGGATTGGGATACCTATACCGATTATCAATGAAAAAGTAGCCGCCGCCTGTGCCCAGGGACCCGAGGACATAACTGCTCCAATAGTAGATTATTCCAAAGATTATCCTGAAGCTACAGGGAAAATTATATCTAGAGCATCTTATGCAGACTTAAGAAGCGGCTCGGTAAAAATAGAGGGAAAAGATATCCCAACAGCTTCTCTGTCCTCTTACTTCAAGGCTCTTGAGATTGCAGAAATACTGAAAGATAAAATTGATAAAAAAGATTTATATCTGGGTGAGGCTCAGGAGCTTCTTTCACGAAGTTAATAAGATGAAGAAACTTATTATTTCATTGTTTTTCATGCTAAGTTTTTGCTCTCTTGGAGTTTCAGCTCGGATAATTGAATCAGCCCAAGCAGATTTAACTCATCTAACTATTTATTCTGATCGTGCCTTAATTTCAGAAGAACGATTGCTAGAATTGCCCGAGGGAGAAGCAGAACTTGTTTTTAAGGGAATTGCTTCGGAAATTCGTCCAGAGACCCTTCTTTTTCAGGATAGTAGCGGCCTAACTCTTTTGTCACAGCGCTATAATGGTTATCCTTTTACAAATGCGGATTTGATGAATTATTTTACAGGAAAAGAAGTAAAACTAGTTAGGTATCTAGAAAACTCCAAAAAAACACCCACAGAGACAGCACGGATTATTGCTCCCAGCCATCCTCCACTCTTTGAAATAGGGGGTGAATTACATCTTGGACACCCTGGTACTATTGTCTTTCCAGAGATTCCGGCAGAGTTTCCCAGAGAACCTGCCCTTCACTTTAGGATTATTTCTGACGATTTCGGAGAAAGAGATCTTGCCGTTACATATATTACTGGGGGGGTTTCCTGGAGTGCAGATTACTCAATTCTACTATCTTCCTCAGAAAAAAAAGCATCTATAAAATCTTATGCAAGTCTACATAATTCCACGCTTACCGAATTTTCGGATGTGACTATGAGCTTGGTTGCTGGAGATCTTGCTAGCGACTATGAGGTGATGCCCATGATGATGGTGGCAGAAACTTTAAAGGCTTCAAGAGTCGATACGGGATTTGGAGATAGGCAAGTTACCCGTGAAGAGTTTTCGGACTATCATATTTACAAGCTAGCGGGAAAGCGGAGCCTTAGAGGTGGAGAAAGAAGGCAGGAGTTAATCTTTGAGGAAAAAAACTTTCCGGTTACACGGGAGTATGTTTTTGAAGGTAATCCTCAGCATTTTTTCTACAGGTTTTCTCTTGAAGAGTTTCCTCTTGCTTCATTTATCTCATTTAAAAATATTGATGAGGAGGGTCCTGGTCTTCCTCTTCCAGCAGGTCAGGTAAGGGTTTATACACTTGATTCTTCTGGTCTTCCCCGTCTTAGTGGAACTAGTAGTATTGGCCATACTCCAGTGGGTGAGCAAGTGCAGATTCGTACAGGAGATTCTTTTGATATTACCGGTGAGCGGAGGCAGCTGTCTTATAAATTATTTGAAGATGAGCGCATATACGAGACTTCCTGGAAAATTACCGTCAATAATGCCCGTGAAGAAGAAGTAAGAGTAAAAGTTGTTGAACCGATGAGAGGTTCTTGGGAAATAATAGAGTTTTCTGAGCCCTTTGAGAAAGAGGATGCATTTCGAGCAGTATTTTATCTGACAGTTCCGCCTGCTTCTTCTAAAAGTTTAACATATAC
>JAAZFS010000054.1 GCA_012511615.1 Elusimicrobiota bacterium
AACAAGGACAGTGAGAAAAGACAATACTGTTTGGTTTATGGGCAACAGGTATTCAGTACCCCTTGGGACTTACGTGGGAACGGAAAAGGTAGTAGAGATTTTAGAGGCCCCTTTAAATGTCCTTGTAATTAACGATCCGGAAACGGGACAAGAATTAGCTCGGCATGACATAAGTATTGAAAAAGGTAGGCTGATTAAAAACAACAACCACGGCCGGGATCACTCCAGGGGTATCGGCAAATATATTGAAACAGTGGCGGCGCTTTTTAGCAATCCCTCACAAGCACAGGAATGGCTTGAGGTCATCAGGGCCCAAAAGCCAAGGTACATCCGTGACCAGTTACAAGTTATTCAAAAGAGTATTAAGGATTCTAATGCCCTAGTGATCGAACGAGCCCTCCATTATTGCCTTAGACATAATCTTTTCAGCGCTACGGACTTCAGGGATGCGGTAGATCATTTTATCAGGCTACAGCAGCAAGAGGTACTAGGAAGGGCCACAACAAATGATCCTATTGAAATCAAGCCATTGGAAGGAGCAGACCGCAGCAAACTTGGGACAAAACCAGTAGTTAGAAGTTTTGAATATTACAAAGAACTTTTAGAAGGGAGTAATTTATGTTAGAAGCCACATGTGAACTAAAAGAACAAATGAGATCACTTAAGATAAGCGAAACAGCCAAAGCTTTAGATGACTTTCTTTTGAAAGCACAAGCCAAGGATCTGAGCTATCAGCAGTTTTTATCTGAGCTTGTATCCTATGAGTTATTAAAGCGTGAAGAAAGGCAAAGGGAAAAGTGGCTGAAATGGGCTGCTTTCCCAGAATACAGTACCCTGGATAAGTTTAATCTGGCGGAACAGCAATCCCTTAGTAAGAAGCAATTTCAGCACCTTAGAGAGCTCCTATGGGTTGAGCAGGTATATAATTTACTTCTTTTGGGCCCTCCGGGGGTTGGCAAGACGCATTTAGCAATAGGTTTAGGTATTGATGCCATAGATAGGGGCTACAAGGTCAGCTTCATCCAGATGGATACCTTGATAAACTTATTTAAGACGCAAGAAATAAGCAGAAACAGCAGAACAAGGTTGAAAAGAATAATTTCCTCTGATTTAGTCATAATCGATGATTTGATGTTTATGGCTATGGATAGAAATGAGGCCAATATGTTTTTTCAACTTATCAACAAGCTATATGGGCAGGCATCGATTATTATTACATCAAATAAAGGACCAGAGGACTGGGGAGAGCTTTTAGGGGATCCTGCAATTACAACGGCTATTTTGGACCGGATAATTCATAAAAGTGAGGTTATTCATTTAAGTGGTGACAGCTACAGAATCAAGCACCGAGAAACCATTTTTGGAAGTATATAGGTGTTGAAAATTATTTTGCGAAATTTGTTCAAAAGTACTTGACGGTTACACTTGGATATTTATTGCCTTTTTTTCGATAACTTTCTGCCATGCTTAAGTATGTGCGGCCAGTTTCTTTATTCGTGCTTTTCTTTAAGTACATCCAGATTCACCCCCAATGTATGATGATGTTGTCAT
>JAAZFS010000055.1 GCA_012511615.1 Elusimicrobiota bacterium
ATTGCTTGATTGATTTAGGCAAGCATGAGGAGGCAAAAAACTGTTTTAGATCTGCTCTAAAAATCAACCCTTTCAATGAAGATGCTTATGCAGGTTTGGGCAAATCTTTCAGGGAACAGGGGAGATATGAAGAGGCAGAAAAATATTTCCAAAAAGCCTTAGAGATTAATCAGGATGATGAATGGAATTATATTAGACTTGCTTATTGCTTTACTGATTTGGGTAGGCATGAAGAAGCAGAAAGTTATTTTAGGACCGCACTGAAAATTAATCCCATCAATGAATATGCTTATGAAGGCTTGGGCAAATCTTGTTGGGAGCAGGGGAAATATGAAGAAGCAGAGAAATATTTGCAAAAAGCAATCGAAATCGATCCTGAGAATGAGAAACTTTATGATCAACTAGGATTATGTTATCAAAGCCAGGGTAAACTTAAAGAGGCAGAAAGTTTTTTTACGAAAACCCGGGAAATCGCTCAAAAGCAGGGGCAGAGACATTACTCATCTAAAACAATCAATAATTACATAAAACTTAAGAAAATATTAGATAAAAATAATATTCAATATGTTTGTGTGCAATATCCCATGTGGGATGTGGAGGTCTTGAAAGATATATTTAAAGAAGAAAGCGGAATCATATTTGTAGATAATAAAAAAACCTTTGAAGACGCAGTTAATAAATCAAACTTCTTTGAATATTTCACTGATGCCTTTGGTGGAAATTTTGGTCATTGCACCGATAAAGGAAATAGATTGTTGGCGGGGAATATTGCTCGCGAAATATTGCGAATTTTTTAACCAGCAATTTAAATTAGTTGGATAGGGGTGTATAGGTTTGTTTTGTAGAGATCAGGATGGGAAGCATTAAGAAAAAGCGAGTTTTTTTAATAATAAGTGGCATTTTATTTGCTCTTATTTTATTGGAGTCAGGTCTAAGATTAGGTGGCTTTGTATATTTATCTATTCAGGAGTCCAAAAACCAGAGGACGATGCAAGAAAAAGATACATATCGTATCTTGTGTCTGGGGGAATCTACTACAGCAGGAGAGTGGCCGCCATTTTTAGATAAAATCTTAAATCAAAAAAATATTGGCTCGAGTTTTTCTGTGATGGATAAAGGGCTAGCAGGCACTAATACTACTCGCATATTAGCAGAATTAGAGGAAAATATAGACAAATACAAACCGGATCTGGTGGTGACTATGATGGGGGTAAATGATGGAGGATGTTATCGGGAAATAAGCAATATCAGACCTGGCACATTAAAAAACTTGAAAGTATACAAGTTATTTAAAATGATTCTTTTGTCAATAAAAGCTAAAAATCAAGAAGTTCAAGCCGCATCAATTGACAGTGTTAAAGAAGAGGAAAATATCCTTGAAATTACCCATGAGGAAGAATTAGAAAAAAATAAAAAAAATAATTTTCTAAGCGCTGACAAGGTATATGTAAAATTACAAGAGAATAAGTTCGTAGATGATAATGAATACGTTTTAATGGGAGAAAATTATAGGGACCAGTACCAATACGAGCAGGCAATAAAATATTTTAAAAAAGCCTTAGAAATTAATCCTGAAAATGATCAAATTTATCGTGAACTGGGTTATTGTTACAGGAACCAAAACAAACACGATATATCAAAAAAATATTTCCAAAAAGCTCTGGAAATTAATCCAAATGATGCTTGGAACCATATTGCACTTGCTTATTACTATACTGATTCAGGTCAGCCTGAACAAGCAAAGATTTGTTTTGAGACCGCTTTAAAAATCAATCCTGAGCATAAAAGGGCTAATGCAGGCTTGGGCAGACTTTGCAGAGAACAGGGGAGATATGAAGAAGCAGTAAGATATTTGCAAAAAGCGATCACAATCAATCCAGAGAATGAGATGTTTTATGATCAACTGGGCTTATGCTTTAGAAGTCTGGGTAAACATAAAGAAGCAGAAAGTGCTTTTGAAAAGTCCAGAAAACTTATTCAAAAGCAGGGTTGTAGATATTACTCATCCAATACAATCAATAATTACATAAAACTTAAGAAAATATTAGATGAAAAAAATATTCAATATGTTTGTGTGCAGTATCCTATGTGGGATGTGGAATTACTGAAAGATATATTTAAAGAAGAAAGCGGAATCATATTTGTAGATAATAAAAAAACGTTTGAAACTGCAATTAGACGATCAAGTTACGGTGAATATTTCGTTGATACGTTTGGTGGAGAATTTGGTCATTGTACCGATAAAGGAAATAGATTATTGGCAGAGAATATTGCTC
>JAAZFS010000056.1 GCA_012511615.1 Elusimicrobiota bacterium
AAAAAATAACCTTACAGTCGCATTTGCAGATCCTATGAAGATCGTTGCGATTGACGTCTTAAGAGCCTTGACCGGCATGAATATTGAAATCTTTCTTTCTGCTAGAGATGGCATAAGAAAGGCCCTGGACAAATACTAAGCGGCCGGATTTCTGGAAGAAATGAAAGAAGATGACGATACCCCTACCCCTAAACAGGATATAGACACTTCCAACGCTTTTTCCTCAATAATGAGCGAAATCACAGCCACTGAGGGAGAACTTGAACTCATAGAAGAAGATGATGGAAGCGATATGCAGGATATCACCCGCATAAGAAAAGAATCTGAAGGCGCTCCAGTAGTAAAAATGGTAAATTTTATTATACTAAACGCCATCAAAAAAGGAGCCTCAGATATTCATATAGAACCTTTTGAAAAATTTGCCAGAATAAGATACCGCATAGACGGTATTCTACAACTTCAACCAGCACCTCCACGAAAGATTTACAATTCAATCGTTGCTAGATTAAAGGTTATGGCTTCACTTGATGTTACCGAAAAAAGAAGACCTCAGGATGGTCGAATAAAAGTAAGAATTGGTAACAAAGAAATAGACCTACGCTCATCCTTTTTACCGTCAAACTTTGGGGAAAAAGTGGTGATGAGAATTTTGGATTCATCTTCTCTGTGCCTGGATCTTACCCAGCTTGGATTTGACAAGCAAGATATGGTGAAATTTAATGAAAGTATAAATGAGCCTAATGGAATTATCCTAGTCACAGGCCCAACAGGAAGCGGAAAGACTACTACTCTTTATTCCACTCTGACAGCACTTAACAGACCGGATGTAAATATTATTACTATTGAGGATCCTGTTGAATATGTTTTAAAAGGTATCATACAAGTTCAGACACAAAACGAAGTAGGTCTTACATTTGCCGCAGGCTTAAGATCTTTTCTAAGACAAGACCCCGACATAATAATGGTTGGAGAAATCCGAGATAAAGAAACTGCGGAAATTTCTATAAATGCTGCGCTGACAGGACATTTAGTCTTATCAACACTTCATACTAACGATGCCCCCAGCGTAGTCTCAAGGCTTGATAATATGGGTATAGAGCCCTACCACATATCTTCTACGGTAATATTAGCCCTGGCTCAGCGGCTGGTAAGAAAAATTTGCACCAATTGTAAAAGACCCTACGAAGTAGATGCAGACATTCTCCTCTCCTATGGTCTCTTAGAAGAAGATTTAGAAAATTTTGGAACGAAAGCTACTCTTTATAAAGGAGAAGGCTGCAATATCTGTTCAGAATCCGGATATAAAGGAAGAATCGGGATTTATGAAATTATGAAGATCACCGAAAATCTAAAAATCCTAATAAATGACAGAGCTCCTACCAATGAGATCAAGGCAGAAGCAGTGAAGGGGGGTATGAGAACCTTAAGAGAAGCCTCTCTAAAGAAAGTCTTGGACGGAGATACCAGTATTGACGAGATGCTCAGGGTTACGTCAGGCGATAGCTAATAATTTAATAGTTTTATTATAACTCTTCAGCGATTTTTTCCATTTCAGAATCTGGAATATCAAAATTTGCAAAAACTTCCTGAACATCATCGTTATCTTCAAATTTATCAATCATCTTCATCATACTAAGGGCATCCTTACCAGTAAGTTTAACAGTAGTGGAAGGTAGCATAGTGAGCTCTGAAGTTTCTAGAACCACTGATTCTTTTAGGGACTTGGCAACCTCTGAATAATTTTCCGGAGATGTAAATATTTCATAGGAGTCTTCTCCTGTTTTCATATCCTCTACATCCAACTCAATAAGTTTCTCTAAGAGATCCTCTTCTGTAATTTCTTTTTTTTCTATAACTATGTAGCCTTTTTTATGAAAAAGCCAGTTTACACAACCAGACTCACCCATATTCCCCCCATACTCCGAAAAAATTCTTCTTATTTCTGATGCAGTTCGATTTCTATTGTCTGTAGCCGCCTGGACCATAACCGCAACCCCTGATGGTCCATAGCCCTCATAAGTAATTTCTATATAGCTAACTCCAGGAAGCTCGCCAGTTCCTTTCTTGATAGCTCTTTCGATATTGTCTTTGGGCATATTGGCTTCGCCAGCTTTCTCTATCGCCAGGCGAAGACGTGCATTCATGGTGGGGTCTCCCCCTCCGTCACGGGCAGCCAAAGTTATCTCGCGCACTAATTTTGCGAAGAGCTGACCTCTTCTTTTATCAGCTATGCCTTTCTTATGCTTTATACTGCTCCACTTAGAATGTCCTGCCATGATAAGTTATCCTTTAGTTATATATATTAGCGACCTTGTTCTCTCTCGGCTTCATAAAGAGAAACAAGCCTCTGTTGTACTTCCTGAGGCACTTCTTCGTAGTGATCAAACTCTACTGTATATTCTCCTTCGCCGCTGGTGATTGACCTAAGATCCTCCGCATAGGTCGCCAACATTTCCTCTGGAATATGCGCATTTATAACCTGAAGATCATCCTCTGGATTCATTCCCAAGACTCTACCGCGGCGGGCATTAAGATCTCCCATTACAGCTCCGGTAAAATCATTCGATACTCTTATGGCAACTTTCATAATCGGCTCTAAGATATAGGTTCCAGACTCTTTCATGGCGTTTTGGAAAGCCAAGCTACCAGCTATCTGGAAAGCCATATCAGATGAATCTACTTCATGGAATGAACCATCAAATACTGCCACCTTTATATCTACTACTGGGTATCCTGCGACTACTCCCTTTTCCATAGCATCAATAATTCCCTTTTCAATGGAGGGGATGTAATTTGTTGGTATTCGTCCACCTACAACTTCATTTATAAATTCAAATCCAGCACCCCGGGTGTTTGGTTCAAGGCGAATGATACAATCCCCATACTGACCCTTTCCTCCAGTCTGTTTTTTATATCTACCCTGAATATTATCTACCAATTTACGGGCAGTTTCTTTATATGGAATTCGAACAGGCGTCAGTTCAATTTCGACCTCGTATCTTGTCTTGAGTTGCTTGATAAGTAGTTCAAGCTGAAGTGTTCCTATACCTTTTAGGACCATCTCTCTTGTTTCAGAATTAAAACCAAAATTTAATGTAGGGTCCTCCCGTGTGATAGCCGAGAAAGCATTTGCTACCTTCTCCTCATCACCTTTTGTTTTCGGATAAACCCCTCGACCCACAACTGGAATTGGAAAGCTTATTTCAGTGATTGCAGGAGAAGCTGAGTCTACACTTAGGGTGTCATTAATAAGAATACCATCTAATTTTACAAGAGAACATATATCACCGCAGTTAACTTGCTCAACGTTAAGGTTTTCGCTCCCCCGTCGGAGACTTATCTGATTGACCCTATGCCTATTTTTATCGCGGATGCTGTGTATTGTCTCTCCAGTTGATAAACTACCAGAATAAACCTTGATATAACTTATCTGCCCCACATGTCTCTGTGATTCGACCTTGAATACAAGTGCGCTGAACTTACCAGCAGGATCAGAGGGTCTTTTCTCGCTCATAGCCTCCAAGGGAGAAGGAGCGTAAAGCCTAATAAATTCGACAAGCTCCGGAATTCCTCCGCCATTTATAGAGGATCCGCATAGAAGTGGGATTATATCCCCACTACTAATTCCTCCCATCATACCTTTCTTAATTTCCTCGGCTGATAGCTCACCAGCATCCAAATATTTCTCGACCAAATCTTCATCTGAAGAGGCAACAGCATCCATAAGACTTTCAGAAAGAGAAGCAGCCATAGCTGAGGATTCTTCTGGTATATCAGTCTTCTTGCCTTCTATATAAGCCGCTCCTTCTATGAGTTTAATAACACCCTTAAATGCTTCTCCCTTCCCCAGAGGTGCAGTTACAGGCGCCATATTAGGGCTGAGGGTTTTAAGGTTTTCAAGAAGATCAACAAATTCGGTGGGTGAATTGTCCATAAAATTGACATAAACGAGAACTGCTTTTTTTTCAAGCTCGGCCCTCTTCCAGATTTTTTTAGTCATAATATCCAGTTGTTCGTGAGGATTTACTACAAGAAGAACTGTGTCGGCAACCTCAATTGCGGCAGCGGCACTGCCATAAAAATCCGCATAACCTGGAGTGTCTATAAAATTAAACTTGGTCCCCCCAGTTTCAAATGTGACCAGGGAAGAATTTACAGAAGATTTCCTCTCTTTTTCAATAGGATCATAATCAGAAACAGTATTCCCCTCTTCTATCAATCCCAGCCGATTGGTAACTTTATGGGAGAAGAGTATGCTCTCAAGGAGCTGAGTCTTTCCAGACCCACTGGACCCACATACGGCAATATTACGAATATCCTTACTCTCGAAAACCTTCATATCTCCTCCTTTGTTACCAGGCTATGACTTATTGATACGCTCACTGCCCGAATTTGCAAGCGCAAAACATATAATAAATTTTTTTGACTTAAAATGCAATCTGGAAGCTCGATTTAAAACTCTCAATCCTTCCCAAACATCCACTTAAAGCAATGCTTACACTATCAGAAAACCTCATTGCAATCGAAGTAAATGGAATGAAATAATTTGCAGAATTTCTTTCACTTGTTCCTGATATATTTTCAAAATACCTATCGATGGCATGGGTAAATAAAATTCCAGCTGTAAAAGAAAAAACTCCAATAAAACTTGTTGTAGAAAGTCCGGCCTGGGATATGAGATAGGAGTGTTTAATATTAGTTATATTGTCTTTATATAGATTGAACTTAGATTGTCCGCCACTTAAATTAAGATGCCATTTCCAGATAAGAGACAGTATACCATCTCCAGAAAGATAGGAGGCAAGATTAAGAGATGCTCCAAGACCAGGCTGGCTAGCTTTAAGGTCTTTAGTGTGGGAAGCAGACCTATAGAGTGATAGGGAATATTGCATACCAGCTGGACGTTTATAGTTGATTAACAAACCATAGTCAGCTTGGCTTAATTTAAGTTTGTGACCAAAAAAGAAAGGCGCATCTCTTGCTTCAATTGCATGGGATACGCCTAAACTAAAACCTTCTTCTACTGGATATGCTCCTGTCATAGTAACAGCTGCTTCCAAAAATTTGTTTGGAACCACAAGCATACTTAAGATCAAAAGCCAAAGAAAGGTTTTCATAAAAAAATAAACCGGCAGCGACCTACTCTTCCAGTCCGTCTACAGACAAGTACCATCGGCGCTGGAGGGCTTAACTTCCGTGTTCGGGATGGAGAACGGGTGTTTCCCCTCCGCTACCGCCGCCGGAAAAGATGAAATGGTAAAGCTTTATTAAAAGCCATAATTTCTAATGATATGACCAAGTCTCACGGCTGATTAGTACGGGTTTGCTGATGAAATCCTAAGCTGATTCGCATTCCAGACCGAAGTCCTTCATTTGTCTCAACAAATTCATTCAACCCCGAAGGCACGCATTACTGCGCTTACACATCCCGCCTATCGAACCGGTAGTCTTCCGGTTGCCTTTAGTCTGCATCCCGAAGGATACAGAAGGGATATCTCATCTTGGAGTAGGCTTCCCGCTTATATGCTTTCAGCGGTTATCCCGTCCAGACATAGCTACCCAGCGATGCTCCTGACGAAACAACTGGTACACTAGAGGTCTGTCCAACCCGGTCCTCTCGTACTAGGGTCAGCTCTCCTCAAATATCCTGCGCCTGCAGCAGATAGCGACCGCCCTGTCTCACGACGGACTGAACCCAGCTCGCGTACCGCTTTAATGGGCGAACAGCCCAACCCTTGGGACCTACTACAGCCCCAGGATGCGATGAGCCGACATCGAGGTGCCAAACCTCCCCGTCGATATGAACTCTTGGGGGAGATAAGCCTGTTATCCCCGGAGTACCTTTTATCCGTTGAGCGATGGCCCTTCCACTCGGAACCACCGGATCACTAAGTCCTGCTTTCGCATCTGCTTGACCTATCAGTCTCGCAGTTAAGCACCCTTCTACCTTTACGCTCTTTGCGTGATTGCCAACCACGCTGAGGGTACCTTTGAACTCCTCCGTTACACTTTCGGAGGAGACCGCCCCAGTCAAACTGCCCACCTAGCACTGTTCCATGCCCGGATTCACGGGTCACGGTTAGGCGACTAACATAGCGAGGGTGGTATTTCAACGATGGCTCTGTGATGCCCGGAAGCACCACTTCACAGCCTCCCACCTATCCTACGCACGATATGCCAGGCGTCAATACCAGGCTACAGTAAAGGTTCACGGGGTCTTTCCGTCTTGCCGCGGGTACGTGGTATCTTCACCACAACTACAATTTCACCGAGTCCGTCCTTGAGAAAGTGCTCCAGTCGTTACGCCGTTCATGCACGTCGGAACTTACCCGACAAGGAACTTCGCTACCTTAGGACCGTCATAGTTACGGCCGCCGTTTACCGGGGCTTCAGTTAGGAGCTTCACATCCGAAGATGCTAACCCATCCCCTTAACCTTCCGGCACCGAGCAGGCGTCATTCTCTATACATCCACTTTACGTGTTAGCAGAGAACTGTGTTTTTGATAAACAGTCGCCAGAGCCACTTCACTGCGCCCTCAGCATGCCAATATCGAAATAAAGGCATCTGGAGGGACCCCTTATCGCGAACTTACGGGGTCAATTTGCCGAGTTCCTTAAGGACGGTTCTCTCGAGCGCCTGAGGATATTCTCCTCACCTACCTGTGTCAGTTTTAGTACGGTCACGCTGACATCAACCTTCAGCAGCTATTTCTCGGCATCTTTGCTGGTTGCTTCGGCATCAAAAGCGGCCTCGCCCTTGCGGGACCCGCACGACTACTCACGGGACAACCTTAAAAAATGCGTCACTGCTTACGTCCGCCAACGTGGTGCAGGAATATTAACCTGCTACCCATCGTCTACGCCTTTCGGCCTGAACTAAGGGGCCGACTAACCCTGGGCGGATTTACCTTCCCCAGGAAACCTTAGGTTTTCGGCGAACAGGATTCTCACCTGTTTTATCGTTACTCATGCCGGCATAATCACTAACAGCCGCTCCACGGCTCGTTTCCGTACCGCTTCGATGCTGACTGCTACGCTCTCCTACCGCGTTACAATAAATTGTAACACCCGCAGCTTCGGTTTTCTGCTTATTCCCGTTCATTATCGGCACCCAACTGCTCGATCAGTAAGCTATTACGCACTTTTTAAATGGTGGCTGCTTCTAAGCCAACATCCTGATTGTCACAGCAATTGAACTTCCTTAATAACTTAGCAGAAATTGGGGACCTTAGCTGGCGGTCTGGGTTGTTTCCCTTTTGACCACGGAGGTTATCCCCCGCAGTCTGACTCCTGAGATAGTCCTTATGGTATTCGGAGTTTGGTAGAGGTAGGTAGGCTGGTGGCCCCCTATCCCCAATCAGTAGCTCTACCCCCATAAGGTAGTAACTCAAGGCTAGCCCTAAAGCTATTTCGGAGAGAACGAGCTATCTCCCAGTTTGATTAGACTTTTACTCCTCCCCACAGCTCATCCCCTAACTTTTCAACGTTAGTGGGTTCGGTCGTCCAGGGATTTTTACATCCCCTTCCACCTGGCCATGGGTAGATCACTAGGTTTCGCGTCTACCGCCTGCGACTGAATCGCCCTATTCAGACTCGCTTTCGCTGCGGCTTCGCACCTGAGGTGCTTAACCTTGCCGCAAACGGTAACTCGCCGGCTCATTATGCGAAAGGCACGCAGTCACCCATTTCCCCGAAGGGACATAGGGCTCCTACAGCTGTGTAAGTGCATGGTTTCAGGTCCTTTTAACTCCCTTAGTAAGGGTGCTTTTCATCGTTCGCTCGCGCTACTTTTCACTATCGGTTGTCGAGTAGTACTTAGCCTTGGAGGGTGGGCCCCCCAGCTTCACACGGAGTTCCACGAGCTCCGTGCTACTCTGGTACGCCAACAGTAACGGAGGGCAGTCACATTTGCTTACAGGACTTTCACCTTCTGTGGTCGGACTTTCCAGACCGTTCAACTGGTGCTGCCTTTGTAACTCCTTGTTGGCGCCCGCAACCCCAGGCCGAAGCCTGGTTTGGGCTATTCCGCTTTCGCTCGCCGCTACTTACGGAGTCTCGGTTGATTTACTTTCCTGCAGGTACTGAGATGTTTCAGTTCCCTGCGTTGGCTTCACATGGCCTATGCATTCAGCCATGGATGAAGGGAGACGGTTGCCCGCTCCCAACGGGTTTCCCCATTCGGACATTTCGGGATTAACGAATGCTAGACTTCTGCCCCGAACTTATCGCAGCCTGCCACGTCCTTCGTCGCCTCTCGACACCAAGACATCCCCCATGCACTCTTAGTAACTTGACCATATCAATCACAGATTGACTGGCCCATTCGCCATACTTCGACCGTTTCGCAGCGGCCAAAGTAGGTAGGTTTGGTGTTGCTATAATAAGCGCTCATTCCAGAATCGTTCTGCAAATTAGATTCACAGACGTACTCTGAATTGTAGTATTTCTTCGTACAGATGACGAATCTGCACGACAATACCCAAATTATATCCACTATGTACTTGTCAAAGAGCTATCTGAAAAGGTCTTACGACCTATCTCATTAATTCGTTTACTGGAGACGATGAGATTCGAACTCACGACCTACGGCTTGCAAAGCCGCCGCTCTCCCAACTGAGCTACGTCCCCGTGCAATTGACTATTGATTATTGACTATTGAGTATTTCCAATAATCCAAAATCACTGCATGTCGCGGACGCTTCTGGCAATTGCCCATCTTAAAAATAGCCAATCGTCAATCGTCAATCGTCAATTTTAATGGGCCCGGGAAGACTTGAACTTCCGACCTCACGCTTATCAGGCGTGCGCTCTAGCCAGCTGAGCTACGAGCCCGACTCGATCTGCCGTACCTGACGGAGACCCTTTGCCTGTCCGGCCGGTCGGCTCTCAAGACTCAACGCTAAACTCTCATTTTGTTACCAAAGAGCAATAAAAAATGTCGCTGGCCATAAGTTTCAGCGACATTGCTGTGAGACACTACATACTAATCTCGACCTTATGAACCGTCAAGTCAAAAATTTTAATTTTCGTAAAATTTTTTCCAATGCGATAATAGTCCTTTTCGTTCACCGCACGCTGCACAGCGGCACATTCGGCTACGATTGTTGCCTGCCACTTAGACAGATAATATTATCACGCCGAAACAAAACGTCAATACTTTTTTTCAAAAAATCACGAAATTCTCACAATTGTTGTAACCTAATTAAATACAAGCCTTTACAGTTCAACAAAACGGCCTTTACTCCAGCATCGCAAGGCTGGCGGCCATCACCGCCATCCCGGCCACCACCCCGTAGATCGACAAATGGTGTTCGCCATACTCGCGGGCCGCCGGCAAAAGCTCATCCAGCGAAATAAACACCATAATCCCCGCCACCGACGCAAACACCAGGCTCAGGATCATCTCATTGAAGAAGAAAAACAGCAACCCGAACCCCGCCAGCGCCCCCAGCGGCTCGGACAAACCCGACAAAAACGAATACACAAACGCTTTCTTCCGGCTGCCGGTGGCGTAGTAAATCGGGATCGAGACCGCGATGCCTTCGGGAATATTGTGAATCGCTATCGCAATCGCAATCGCCACACCCAGATGCGGATCGGCCAAAGCGGCCATAAACGTCGCCAGCCCTTCCGGAAAGTTGTGAATCGCAATCGCCAACGCCGTCATAATCCCCACACGATGCAGTGTACGCTGGTTCCGGGCCGCCGCCTTGTCGCCAATCTCCTCGACAATATGCACCTCGTGAGGGTTTTCAAAATTGGGCACCAGCTTGTCAATCAACGCAATCACCGCCATCCCGCCGAAAAACGCCCCCGACGCCGCCCAATACCCCCAGCCGGCCCCCAATTGGCGCTGCAGCCCGTCAAGCGCTTTGTGGAAAATCTCCACCAGCGAAATATAGATCATCACGCCGGCCGAAAAACCAAGGGCGATGGACAGAAAACGAACATTGGTGTGTTTGGCGAAATACGCGATGCAACTGCCGACACCCGTTGCCAGCCCGGCAAACAGTGTCAACCCGAACGCGAACAAGATCGTTTGCACAGAATAGTCGCTAATCATACCCGGCGATTATAGTCTCTGCCTGACACACTGTCCAGACCAGCCCCATATTATTCGTCTCGTACGGCAATCTTGCCCCTGCCGATCCGGCCCCCGGTGTCCTTTGTCAATTCCCCAAAATTCATTGACAAACCCCCTCCGTCCCGCTATTATGGATATCAGTAAGACAGTTCTATAAAAACCGGCAGAGCCGCTGTGAGTCCGCTTGCACCTGAGTTAAGGAGACGCATTATGTACTTTCTAAAAAGCCGCAAAGACAGTTCTATCTGGCGATTTGGCTGGCATTATGTATTTGCGCTTCTGATCTCTCTGTCCGTGCTGATCGTCGCGATCGGCTGGCCCTTTGCCTCGACCAACCGTGCCGGTCTGCTGCTTGCCACCGTCGGTGTATGTCTGGGGGTTGTCGCGCTGCTTTATGCCGTCTTTGCCGCGTTGCTGCTGGCGTTCGAGGCCGTGCGCAGCCTCAAAGACACCGGCGAAAAGCTGGACAACTCGACCGAAATGCTCAACCGGCAGAGCAATCTCCTGTTTCAAATCGCCCTGGGCGTGCGGCTCAGCGACACGGCCAAGGAGATCGTCTTCCGCGACGCCGAGCAGATGGAACTCGGCGAAGCGGCCCTCAACAAGCTCCACCAGCACGACTTCGAAGACGCCGAAGCCATGATCGCCGCCATGGCCGAGCAACCCCAATACAAAGAGCTGGCCAGCCGGATCAAGCGAATGGCCGACCGCTACCGCAGCGCCACCGAAGAAGGCCGCATCACTCAGGTCATTACGCACATCGAGGAGCTGCTGGATCAAAACCTGTGGGCACAGGCGGCCGTCCAGATCGAAAGCCTGGTCAAGACCTTTCCCCATTCCGAGAAGGCCAAAACCATGCACGCCCAGCTTCAGGAACGCAAAGACCGCCACAAACGCGTACTCCTGGCCGATTGGGACCTGGCCGTCCGCAACAAAGACACCGACCGCGGCCTTGAGATTCTCAAGGAACTGGATTTGTACCTCACCCCCGCCGAGGCGCTGGCCCTCCAGGAATCGGCCGCCACGGTATTCCGCACCAAACTCCACAATCTCGGCGTCGATTTTTCCGTCGCAGTGACCGAAAAGAACTGGCAAAAAGCGCTCGAACTCGGCAAGCACATCGTCCAGAACTTCCCCAACAGCCGTATGGCCGCCGAAATCCGTACAAAAATGGACATCCTGCAGGCACGCGCCGCCCAACCAAAAAACCAATAATCAATTCGAACAGCTCTCCCGCTGCCAAAGGAAAGTCCCCGCGCAGCGGGGGAGGGGGTATAAAAAAAGAAAAATTCCACCCATTAATCAATCGAATGGGTTGCTGCTTGCTCTTGACCAAAGAGTCGATATAATAGACAAAAATGAATTATTATTCCCTGTTATACGGACTGACGACTTATGAAATTCAAACTCGGTGAACTCTTCTGCGGCCCGGGAGGATTAGCTTTGGGCGCAGTCTTAGCAAAACCGTAAAAGTCTGCAAAAGGAATGTTTTTTTCAAACAGCCATGCGTGGGGAGTCGATAAAGGCAAATTGCTTTAGACTATCGTATTGAGCCGCACTGCAATCAACCTACTATTAACCTTGAAGTTTTACGCCAAAGATAGGCAGGCATTGGATTGTGAAGTCGCCATGTAATACTCATAGGCTTAGAGCCATGATGGGTAATATAATTGGCACTTCCTAAAAAATGATAGGGTTCTGCAAAATTATTTTCATTCGTTCGATTTTCTCTGACAAAAAGGAGAATCGTGTTCCCAGTTTTACGATGGTTGATATACCGAAGCCCAGTAGCAGAGTCCTCCTTCGTCGTAGATTGGCTTTGCCAGTGGAAGAGCGTTTCATTGATTGCATAATCTTCGTACATAGTGGTCGGTGAGTAATGC
>JAAZFS010000057.1 GCA_012511615.1 Elusimicrobiota bacterium
CATTCAGATGCGGATGTTCTGATTCATGCAATCATTGACGCCATACTAGGAGATACCGCCTTGGGCTATATTGGTCAACATTTTCCTGATTCGGATCCGGAGTTTTAGGGTGTCTCATCCTTATATCTTCTTGAGCAGGTGAACTTACTGTTCAGGAAAGCTGGCTGCGAGTTTAACAATATTGACTCAACCATTGTATGTGAGGAGCCTAAACTTTCAGGATACATAGAGGAGACGAGAGAAAATATCTCAAAGACCCTTGATATTCCAATAAGTGATGTTAGCGTCAAGGCTACTACAAATGAAGGGCTGGGAGAAGAGGGCAAAAAAAATGCTATCTCTTCCACCGCAATCTCTACACTTATTCCTACAGCGGACTACAGAAGGGAATAGAAATTGAATAAAAACCAGGAATTTTTGCTCTATAATTCAGGCAGCCGGACCAAAGAAGTCTTTAAATCACTCAAGCCCGGCAAGGTGGGGATGTATGTGTGCGGAATCACTCCTTATAGCGACTCACATTTGGGTCATGGAAGATGTTATGTTGTATTTGATACCTTGAGAAGATTTCTGACCTATCTGGGTTATGAAGTTAATTACATACAAAACATTACAGATATTGATGATAAAATAATAAATAAAAGTCTGGAAACTGGTAAAACTCCAGCTGAAATTTCCAGAAAATATTTTGATTTATTTATGGATAGTATGGAAAAACTGAATGTAGCTCCGGCAAGTAATCATCCGAAAGTAACAGGAAATATACCTGAAATAATAGAATTTGTAGAAGGTCTCATCAGTAAAGAATTTGCCTATGAGAGAGGGGGGAGCGTATATTTTCGGGTTTCTTCTCTTAAGGGATACGGCAGTCTTTCTGGCAGGGAGGACGCGCAAGAGGAAAATTTAGCTTCCAGGGTTGATTTAGAAGATGAAAAAGCTGACTCACGAGATTTTGCGGTATGGAAAAAAGATGAAGAGCATGGTTGGGATTCTCCCTGGGGAAAAGGCCGGCCAGGATGGCATATAGAGTGTTCGGCAATGTCAAGAAAGTTTTTGGGGGATGAGTTTGATATACACGGTGGTGGACTTGATCTAATTTTTCCACACCATGAGAACGAGGTGGCCCAGTCCCGGGCTCTTACGGGTAAGGAACCTGCTCGGTTTTGGGTTCATAACGGAATGGTAACCCTCAAGGGTGATAAAATGTCAAAGTCTACTGGAAACTTTTTTCTTTTAAATGAGCTACTTTCAAAAATTGAAGGTCCGGTGCTTAGATTTTATCTTTTATCAGCAGGCTATAGACAGCTACTTGATTTTACTATTGAAAAAGTAGAAGGGGTGAAAAATTCCTTTTTGAAATTGAAAGAACTTAAGAAGGAGTTAGAAAACTCTGATTTGGAATATGATGGAGAGATATCTACTAATAATCCCGCTATTCTGGCCTTGCTTGATGACTTAAATACACCTCGAGCCATAGGAGAAATATTTAAGCTTACCCTGCCTGTTTTGGAGAAAATATATTCCGGTAGTGCAGAAAAAGATGAGATGGAGGCGGCCTGGGAAATGCTCAGAATTGTTGAGGAAATTTTGGGAGTAGACTTA
Organism: Elusimicrobiota bacterium; assembly: GCA_012511615.1. Taxonomy (GTDB): domain Bacteria; phylum CG03; class SLGR01; order SLGR01; family SLGR01; genus JAAZFS01. Next base: position 1,603 of record JAAZFS010000057.1, read on the forward strand.
AAGGACACTGGCCACGGGGAAATATCCGATGAAGATATAGAAAATTTGATTTCTGAAAGGAATGCTCATCGTAAGGAGAAGCGGTTTGCTGAAGCGGACGCAATCAGAGAAAAACTTTCTCTAATGGGTATTATAATAAAGGATACACCATCCGGAACAAAGTGGGTCTGGGAGAAAGGAATTGAGGATATAGATGAGTAAAATCAGGAGCGTAAGAGGAATAAGAGATGTCATTTACCCAGAGTCTGGGCTATATGCCAAGATAGAAAGGGTATGCGCTGAAATTCTTGAATCCTACGGATATAGAAAAATTTACCTGCCGGTAATAGAATTCTCAGAACTCTTTAAACGGAGTATAGGCGATGAGACGGATATAGTTTCAAAAGAGATGTATAGTTTTGAGGATAGGAAGGGCCGGAGCCTTTCTCTACGCCCTGAAGGGACTGCATCGGCGGTCCGGGCTATGATAGAGAATAAGCTACTTCAGGGAAATATCCGTGAAAAGATTTACTACTTAGGTCCTATGTTTCGCTATGAGCGCCCGCAAGAGGGAAGGTATAGACAGTTTTACCAGATAGGCTGTGAAGTGTTTGGTTCTTCGAGCCCGGCATCTGATGCGGAAATTGCAGTGGTGGCCGCAGAAGTTCTATCTGCTTGCCAGGTTGAAAATTTTACAATTAAAATAAATAGTGTGGGCTGTCAGGACTGTCGTCCAGCCTACCGCCATAAGATTTTAGAAGCTCTTTCAGGAAAAGAGGATAAGATTTGTGCCGATTGTAAAAGACGGCTTAATACTAACACGCTCCGGATACTAGATTGCAAAAATCAGAACTGCAGAGAAATTTATAAAAATCTTCCTTCACTGAGAGATTATCGATGTGATTCCTGTGAAGATTATTATGGAGCCTATAAAAATCTTCTTCAAGATAGAGGTATAGCTTTTAAAGAAGATAATGGCCTTGTAAGGGGGCTTGACTATTATACGGGACCTGTATTTGAATTAGAAGCTGAGGCTGGAACTATCGCGGCGGGGGGGCGTTATGATTCTCTGGTCTCTCAGCTTGGCGGCCCCGAAACACCTGCCTGTGGCTGGGCCTTTGGACTGGAGAGACTGGCTCTTTCTGCTGGAATAGTTGCATCTCCGCTGCCAGAAGCCTATATAGCACTTATGCCTGGGGGAAAAGTAGAGTATGCTAGTCGGGCGGCCTCTATTCTTCGAGATGCGGGATTATCAGTTGAGGAAGATTATGAAGATGCCCCGCCCAAAAAAAAGCTCAGACAAGCCGTCCGGAAAGAGGCCAAGTGGGCGGTTTTGGTTGGAGGAGATGAGGTGGCGGGAGGGTATTATACACTTAGGAATTTTCAAGAAAGCAGACAGGAGCAGGTTGATCCTGCTGATTTAGTAAAAGCGATTAAGGATAAAGAGAAAGCAGGGATAAATAATGTTGAAACTAACTCATAGCTGCGGAAGCCTGAGAGGGTCCGATGCTGGGAAGAAAGTAAGTCTGGCCGGTTGGGTTTCGAGCTGGCGTGACCACGGTGGCGTGGTGTTTATAGATATAAGAGATATCAGTGGTATCACTCAAATAGTATTTGGAAGGGATGAAAGCGCGGATAATGAGGAGCTTCTTGAGAGAGCACATCTTCTTCGCGGGGAGTATGTTATTGCTGTAAGTGGGGAGGTAATACTTCGTCCTGAAGGGACCCGAAATGAGAAGATTCCAACAGGGGAAATAGAGGTGGCAGTAAGTTCTATGGAGCTCCTAAATACTTGCAGAGAGCTTCCCTTTGATATGAAAAACATGGATGCCGTCAGTGATGAGGTCCGACTTAAGTACCGTTATCTTGAAATGCGGGCCGGTCGGCTTAAGGATAATATTATCTTTAAACATAAACTCTTTCAGACAACAAGAAATTTCTTTTCGGACAATGGTTTTCTTGAGATAGAGACCCCTTTTCTCACTAAATCAACACCTGAGGGTGCCCGAGATTTTTTAGTTCCATCAAGGCTTAATCCCGGAAATTTTTATGCCCTGCCTCAATCCCCCCAGCTCTTTAAACAGCTTCTTATGATTGGTGGATTTATGAGGTATTTTCAGATAGTCAGATGTTTCAGGGATGAAGACTTGAGGCAGGATAGGCAGCCAGAGTTTACTCAGCTGGATCTTGAGATGTCCTTTATAGATGAGGAAGATATTAAAAATATACTTCAAGACTATGTTTCACTTCTCTTTAAGGAGCTTCTGGATATTGAACTTAAGACACCTTTTCCTGAGATGACTTATGCAGATGCAATGCTGAGATTTGGGAGTGATAAACCGGATCTGAGAAATCCGATAGAGATAAAAGATATAACAGATATAGCTGCCCGAACGGATTTTAAAGTATTTAAACAAGCAGCAGAAAAAGGTGTAGTTCGCGGAATAAAATTATCTGATGCAGAAGAAATATCGCTCTCGACAATAGCAGCCCTAACAAAAGAGGTAGCCCCCTTGGGAGCTAAGGGCTTGGCCTGGATTCGCCATAGGGAAGAGGGTCTTCATTCTCAGATAACCAAATTTTTTAGTCAAGAAATCTTGTCTGAAATTTCGGAAAGGTTTGATACTGTTCCTGGGGATATACTTTTCTTTATCGCAGATACTGAAGAGGTAGCCTGTAAGTCGCTCTCATATTTAAGAGATAGACTCTTTACCCCTGATGAAAATGAGTTTCGTCTATTATGGATAGTCGATTACCCGCTCTTTGAGAAAGATTCAGATACTGGGGCCTGGATACCGATTCACCATCCTTTTACAGCTCCCAACCCTGAAGATGTTGAACTCCTAAACACAGATCCCGGATCCGTCAGAAGCCGAGCTTATGACCTGGTTTTAAACGGCTCGGAGATAGGGGGTGGAAGTATCCGTATTCATTCTATGGAACTTCAGAAAAAGATATTTAATCTTTTGAATATAAGTGATGAAGAGGCAGATGCAAAGTTTGGGTTTTTACTCAAGGGACTTGAGTTTGGGGCACCCCCGCATGGCGGATTTGCTTTTGGGGTTGACAGACTGGCTACAAAAATGCTGGGGCTCAGCTCCATACGGGATCTTATTCCTTTTCCTAAAACTCAGAGGGCTTATTCGCCGCTTTCTGGCGCGCCATCAACGGTGGAGTTTGAGCAATTAACAGAACTGGGATTGAAACTTGATGTACCTACAAAAAAAAAGGAGGACTAGAAAAATGAAATATTTGGAAAATTCAAAAAAAATAATGATGCTAGCTATGCTGGGTCTTGTCTTCTTCGGCGGCTGCGCTAAGAAGAGTTCTATTCCGGGTGTAGATGTCGGCCGTTTGGAAGCCGAGAGAGCCATAGTGATGGCCCAGTCCGAGATTAAGGATGCAAAACGCGTTGGTGCGGAAGTCTCTGAGGCTGAAGATGCTCTTTCTTCCTCTCGTGCTTTTCTTAATGAAGGAAAAAACCAGCAGGCTCTGAATGAGGCAAATCGGGCATATGAATTGGCCCGCTCAGCAAAAGAAGCGATTGCAGGTCAGGACCGTCTTAAAGAAGATGCTGCGGCAGCAATTGAGAGAGCTGCAAAACTTATTGATGAGGCAAAGAGTCTTGGCGGAAACCTTTCAGTTCCAGAGACAAGTCTCGCTTCAGCCCGCTCTTATTTTGAGGCAGAGGATTATCCTTTGGCAATAGAATATGCCGACCGAGCAGCTTCTGAGGCAAATGCGCTATTAGCGAATCTGCGCGGAGACCGCTATACTGTTGGCTCCTGGACAAGTGATAGGGATTGTCTGTGGAATATTGCAGCAAAACCAAGTATTTATAAGGATGCTTGGAAGTGGAAACGAATATATAAGGCCAATCAAGATAAGATAAAAAACCCAGATATTATTTATCCCGGTCAGATTCTTATTATTCCGAGAGATTAAAGAAAAATATCATTTGGATTGAATAGATTTAAAACAATATGATACACTTTAACTCCTAATATATGGACAGTGATTTAGACAATAATAACTCTTACCCGCATTCTGCGAAGGAATATCGAGTACAAGGATTTCGCCTATGAAATCAGGTGAAAATTCATTTACAGGGAAGCTAAAGATTTCAGGTAACGAAGAAGCTCGCCGGGCTTTTGGTCATTACGACCGAAATCTGAAAAGGATAGAGAAAGAAAATAAGGTGAAAATATTTGCCCGTGGAAACACCGCTACCGTCACTGGGGAGAGAGAAAACGTGGAAAAATCAATTAGTGAGCTCAAGCGACTCAGCTGTCTTTCCCTGGATGATAATCAAACCCCTGGGGAAAAAAATGAGTTTCTTACCACATATCGCGGAGCTCCTGTGCGGGCCATGGGCCCACTCCAGGCAGACTATCTTTCTGCCATTGAAAAAAACGATCTTACTGTTGCTATAGGACCAGCCGGAACTGGTAAGACTTTTTTAGCCTGCGCTGCTGCAGTTAAGATGTTTTACAATAAGGAAGTTGAGCGTATAATTCTCACTCGTCCCGTGGTAGAGGCCGGAGAAAAGTTAGGCTACCTTCCTGGTGATCTACAAGAAAAAATCAATCCCTATGTCCGACCACTCTACGATGCTTTCTATACAATAATGGGAGCAGATAAATTTGAGAGGTTTTACCGGGAAAACCTCGTGGAACTCTTGCCCTTGGCCTATATGCGAGGAAGAACCCTTTCAGATGCAGCCATAATTCTTGATGAAGCCCAGAATACTACCACTTTGCAGATGAAAATGTTTCTGACTAGAATTGGCTTTAATTCAAAAACTATAGTTACTGGTGATATTACCCAGATTGACCTTGAAGATGAATCCGAGAGTGGTTTGGTGGAGATACAGGAAGTATTGAAAAATGTCAGTGGCGTACAGTTTGTCTATTTTAAAGAAGATGATGTGGTGCGCCACCGTTTGGTACGGAGAATAATAAATGCTTACAAAAAATATAAATCAACTGAAGCTTATTCAAAAAAATAGGCTTATTTATCTGCTTGCAGTTGTCCTGGGACTTCTTATTCTTTTCACGACACTTTCATTTTATGGGTTTACTGCAAAGGCAGTTTTTGGAATAGTATCTTTTATAGTAAGTATATTTTTTACTGTCCTTTTTTTCTTTAAAACCTTTCATCCCGATATTTTGAAAAATCCCACGCAGTTACTTCTTATGGAGACGGTGATTTTCCTGATGATTCTTTTGGCTATACTTTTTGAAAATACTCCTTCTTTGCCTATTGCTTTCTTTCCGGCAGGTGCTGCTGGAATACTTTTGACTGTGCTTATAAACCCTGTGACAGCGGGTGTGAGTGTATTCGTAGTTGCTGTATTTGTTGGGATACTATCAGGTTTATCATTTAATTCTTTTTATGTGGTATTGGCTGGAGGTATAGCAGCCATTTATTCATCCAGGCATAGTCGTAATAGAAACGATCTTAACCGGAGCGGGCTCTACATTTTTGGCGCGACAGCTGTAGCTCTTATATCAGTGCAGATAATTTCTAATGAAGGCTTGGTCTCTCTTGGTAGAGATATTGCTTGGAGCGGTGGAGGGGCTCTTCTTTCTGTAATGATTGCTAGTGGTGCCTTACCTATCTTAGAGAGTATGTTTGGAGTTACTACCAATATTAGGCTGCTCGAACTGGGAGATTTTAATCAACCCATCCTTAAAAGGATGATGCTCGAGGCGCCTGGAAGCTATCATCATTCAATTATGGTAGGAAATCTTGCGGAAAATGCCTGTGAGAGAGTTGGAGCCAATGCCCTTCTTGCCCGAGTAGGGGCTTATTATCACGATATAGGAAAATTAAAAAATCCGCAGTATTTCATAGAAAACCAGATTCACCTACAAGACCGCCATAAGAACCTTACACCTAATATAAGTGCTCTGATACTCAAGCGGCATGTTAAAGATGGCCTAGCGCTTGCGGATGAATACCGGCTGGATCAGGTGGTAAAAGACATGATCGCCGAGCACCACGGAACGACTTTGATTGAGTACTTTTATAAGAAGGTTTTAGAGGAAGCTTCGGAAGATGAAGATATTGATGAAAAAGAATATAGATATCCTGGACCCCGTCCCAGGTCAAAGGAATCTGGAATTCTCATGCTTGCCGACTCTGTTGAGGCGGCCTGTCGATCTCTTGCTGAACCTACATATTCCCGTCTTACCGCTGTGGTTACAAGAATAATTAATAATAAATTTATAGATGGACAGTTAAATAATTGCGACTTAACCCTGGCCAGCCTTGAAGCTATACAGGAGAGTTTTATAAATACGCTTGCCAGCATGTATCATTCCAGAATTGAGTATCCCGAAGATAAGGAAGAGAACCACTGATTGTATGATTCTCAGCTATAATTGTCCGGAAGAATATTTTCTCCCCAAACAAGCTGAAAAATTAGCAGGCTATATCTTGAAAAATTTTTGGAGACATCCTGTCCCCTTCCCAAAAAATCCCATACTGGATATTGAAACTGTTGATGGTCCAGAAATTCAGCGAATAAACCGGGAGTATTTAGGACGGGATAATAGGACTGATGTTATAGCCTTTTCATTTATTGAAGGGGAACCTTCGCCCATAGGGGAGGAAATATGTCATCTGGGGCAGATACTGATATCAAAAGAGGCGGTCAGTAAGCAAGCCCAGGCAGAGGGACATTCAGAGAAAGAAGAGTTCAGGCTTCTTCTAGTGCATGGTCTTCTGCATATTGCCGGTCTGGAAGAAGGGGAAGAGCTAGAAGATTGTCAGATAAAAATATTAAATCGTTTAAGTCAGATAATTTAATTAAGAGTTTCGACTATGCCCTTAAGGGATTTGTCTATGCAGTGAAAACTGAGAGAAACATACGGATTCATATTATAGCGACGATTCTGGTTATTATATTGTCGCTCTTTCTAAAAATCTCCCGCCTTGAATTAGCTATTCTTATCCTAGTAATATCGCTTGTAATAATCTGTGAAATAATCAATACCGCTGTGGAGCATATAGTCAATATGATTACCAGAAAGCATCATCCAATTGCCAAAATTATAAAAGATTTGACTGCGGCCGCGGTGTTTTTCGCTTCTGTCTCTGCTGTAATAATAGGGTATTTGATATTATTCAAAAGAGAAACTCACCAATTTTTAAGTGATTTTAACTTGTTAGAAAAGGTCTCTGCTTATCCGCCATATATCTCGGCGGCTGTGGTTTTTATAGTTGTTTTTATTTCATTTGCTCTCAAGGCACTAAGCCAAAAAATCCCCTCAATTGAGGGAGGATTTCCAAGTATTCATACAGCCCTTGCTTTTTCGCTTGCTACAATGGTATTAATTGCTTCGGGCAGTGTAAGTGTATTTATTCTGGCTCTCTTTATTGCCCTAATGGTGGCCCAATCGAGAGTTTCAGTAGGAATCCACAATCTCTGGGAAGTTATTGCCGGTGCTATACTGGGGATGGGAATTACTATATTTTTATTTCAAATTCTGCTCTGATGTTAATATATATTTTGCTTCTTAGTCTTTTGATAGTTAGCTCTTTCTTCTCATCGCTTGAGACCGCTCTTCTTGCTTTAGGTGAGGTAAGGGTAAGGAACTGGTCAACTAGTTTTATGCCCCAACTGAAAGAATGGATAGACAAACCTTCCAATATAATAACCAGCTTGCTTCTAGGAAATAATCTGATCAACATAAGCTTTTCTTCCCTTTTTACCATAGTTATATATAATGCTGATAAAATTCCCACGCATTTTGTGGAGTCCGTATCGGTAGTGTTATCGTCAGTTCTTCTACTTACATTAGGGGAAATATTACCGAAAAATATTGCTCATTCTTATCCTGATTATGTGGTGAGAGCTTCCTATAAACCATTTATGAAATTTTATCTAGTTGCAGGACCAGTTTCTGAATGGCTTAATAAAGTGTCATTTTCACTTGTTGGTGGTTTAGGGAAGATGAGAGAAAGGGGCATATCTAGGAAAGAGGTCTCTGTGGCTCTTGAGGACCTGCAGAAGAGGAATATGATAGACAATGAGTATACAAATATGATGATCAAAACACTTTCTCTTAGTAATAAAACCGTAGTTGATGTGATGAGTCCCCTAGAGTGCATATATGCGGTTAACCTTGATTGGAAGTATGAAAAAATTATGAACGAACTTATAAGCAGCCCTTTTTCCAGGATACCCGCTTATTCAGGAAAACTAGATAATGTCAAAGGTATTATCTATTTGAAAGATATCATAGGGGAATTAAACCGGAATGAAAAAATTGAGTTTAAAGATATTCTCAGATCTCCAGTGGTTACCCAACCAGAAAAAAATTCATATACACTTTTTCAGGAGCTTAGGAAGAAGAGAATTCATTTGGCTCTTGTAAAGTCTGAGAGCCATCTTCTAGGCTTAGTGTCGATTGAAGATATAATAGAGGAAGTTCTCGGAGAAATTTACGATGAATATGATAACTGAAACCTTCTTAGTTAGAGGGGGGGTCTTTTTTATATTACTGGTTTTAACCATGTTTTTTACTGCCTCAGAAACAGCTCTTACAGTTCTTCGTCGGTCCCAGATTAGGAGACTTATAAGTGAAAAAGGAGTGAAGGGGCTCAAAGCCTGGCAGAAAAATCCTAACCGGCTTCTTACAACAACGCTTGTTGGGACTGCCGTTTGTGTGGTAATCCTTTCAGTGATAGGCACGGTTATGGCTATTGAATTGAGTGAATATACTCACCTGCCGGAGTCCTTGATGATTTCTCTAAGCGCTCTTGTGGTTCTCTTGTTTGTTTTGGTTTTTGCAGAAATTGTACCCAAAGCCTTTGGGAGGAGGAATGCTGAAAAGACAGCCAGCCTTATAATAAACCCACTCAGATTCATAAGTGTTTTACTGGCTCCAGTAGTCTGTTTTTTTACAGGGCTTAGTAGTCTGGTGCTTAGGATGATAGGGGAAAAATCGTTGAAGGAACATCCCTTGTTTGCTATTGAGGAGCTGAGGGGTTTAATTGAGATGGGTTTAAAAGAGGGAGTTATCGCCGGTAGTGAGAAGAAAATGATGGGCCAGATAATGGAGTTCGGTGAAACGGTGGTGAGAGAAATTATGGTTCCTAGAATCAATATGAAAATGCTGAATATTGATACTTCTTTTAAATCTTTGGTTCGAGAGGCTTTAGAGTACGGGCATTCCCGTATTCCAGTTTATGAAGATAATGTGGACAATATTGTAGGGATTCTTTATGTGAAGGATCTTCTGCCGGTCCTTGCCGGCCGTAGGGCTAAAAAAATAAGTGATATTTTACGGAAACCCTATTTTATACCAGAGGTGAAGAATATAGCAGAACTCTTGAAGGAGTTTAAGAGTGGACGAGTCCATATGGCAATTGCAGTGGATGAATATGGCGTCCCAGTAGGACTGATTTCGATTGAAGATATTGTGGAAGAAATTACTGGTGAAATATTTGATGAATACGACGTAAAAAAAGAGCGTATAAAGAAAATATCTGACAATGTCTGGGAAATCAGCGCAATTGAGGATCTTGATAAAATAAATGACAAGATAGAGGCCTCACTTCCAGAAGATGAATACGATTCACTCGGAGGATTGATAGTGGGAGAACTCGGGCATGTCCCCGAGGAAGGTGAAGAGGTTACATACGATAGGTATAAGATGAAAATTATAAAATCATCACCAACTCGAGTGAAGACTGTTCGCCTGGAAATTATTTGATTGTCTTCTTTTAATGCAGAAGGCATACTGATTAGGAGCTATGACTATGGAGATGGTCATAGGATTATTTCTGCCTTCACTCGTGAGGCCGGAAAAATTAAGGCAGTGGCCCGTGGTTCAAGAAAAGTTAAGTCAAAACTAGCTGCCTATTTAGAGCCAGCCTCTCATAATATTTTCTCTTTCCATTCAAAAAAGGGGCAGGGACTTTATACTCTGACCGGAGTCCGTCCACTTGATACTCACGAAGATTTAAGGAAGGATATGAAACTTTTTGGCTATGCTTCAATTATCCTCGAGAGTGTTGACGTAATGACAGCGGAAAATGATCCTGATTTGATATTATACTCTCTACTTACAGATGCCTTAAAAGATCTTTCGGCAAAGGAACCATCTGGGACATTCTGTCTCTTTCTCTTCCGGCTTCTAAAGGCCGCAGGCTACCGCTTGGAGATGTTTAGTTGTATCAGTTGTGGAAGAGAAATTTCTGGAAAGGCGGGTTTGTTTTCATTTTCTTTGGGTGGGATTGTTTGCTCTGATTGTCGGCAGGATTCACCCTGCCTGAATGTTTCAAAAAAGACCCTCGGATACATCAGAAAACTCTCAGAAAAACTTGCTCTTCCTGACGATGTAGAAGAAGAAATTGGAAATATTATCCAAAAATATATAAAATACGAATTCGGTAAAGATTTAAATTCAAGGGAATTTATGAAAATATTTGGAGAAAAATGTACTTTCAAGACTTAATTCATCTCTTAAATGAATACTGGAGAGACCAAGGTTGTCTCCTGGCCCAGCCCTATGATATTGAGGTGGGTGCCGCTACTTTTAATCCTTCAACTTTCTTTCATGTACTCAGCCCTCGTCCAGCAAAGTTAGCCTTTGTGGAGCCTTCTAGAAGGCCAACTGATGGAAGGTATGGGGATAATCCTAATCGCCTCCAGCGATATTATCAGTATCAGGTGATACTCAAGCCTTCGCCTGAAGATGTCCAGGAACTCTATAGGGAATCTTTGAGGAAAATTGGAATAAACCTTAAAGAGCATGATTTAAGACTTATAAAAGATGACTGGCGTTCACCCACGCTTGGTGCCTGGGGTTTGGGCTGGGAGGTCTGGTTGGATGGCTTGGAAATTACCCAGTTTACTTATTTTCAGCAGATGGGGGGCTCTGATCTTCCGGATGCACCTGTCGAATTAACATATGGATTAGAGAGAATTGCCATGTTCCTCCAAGGGGTAGAAAGCGTTTATGACATAAAATGGAATAAGGATTTTACCTATGGCGATATCCACCTTTCCGATGAAATAGAGTTTTCTAAATATAACTTTGAAGAAGTTAATTCAGACTTTCAGCGTCATATATTTGGTGAGTATGAGAAAAAATCCATCCGTCTTTCCGAGTTAAAACTTTTTCGCCCAGCCTATGATTTTGTTCTTAAGGCCTCGCATTCATTTAACCTTTTGGATGCGCGTGGTGTGATTAGCGTTGCCGAGCGCAATCGCTATATAGAGCGTGTCAGAAAAATGGCGGCCGCAGTAGCCAAGGGGTATAGGGAATCTTTGGATGAATAAAATAGTTTTTCTAGTAGAGTTTGGCTGCGAAGATCTTCCGCCATTAGATGCTGTCTATATTGCCGATTCTGGTCCCGAACTTTTAAAAAACATTCTTAAGGATTTCAGACTGGAATACTCTGGCGTCCGAGTCTTTGTTACTCCCAGAAGAATTGCCCTCCAAGCAGAGGCATCAGCTAAGCAACTTTCTGATGAGGAGAAAATCAAGGGTCCTCCAGTCAGGGTGGCAATGAAAGATGGAGAACCGACTCCGGCAGGTTTAGGTTTTGCAAGAAAGTTTAATGTAGATTTTAGCCAGCTTGGGCAAGAGAGTACTCCAAAAGGAGATTATCTTTACTATCAATTGCTTAAACCTGGAGCTCCTCTTGAAGATATTATAGCTGATATTTCCCTAGATTTTCTGAAGAAATTGAGTTTTCCGGTAACGATGAATTGGCCCGAATCTGATTTTTCTTTTCCCCGCCCTATACGCTGGGTTACTGCCTTAGTTGGTGATAAGTTAGTTGACTTTACCACTTGTGGCTTAAAAAGCTCGACGAAAACTAAAGGACATTATGTTTTCTCCAAAGGTGATATTTCTCTCTCTGATGCTGCTTCCTATGAAAAAATACTTTTAGAAAATTCTGTACTTGTGGATTCAGAAAAGAGGAAAAAACTTCTCATCAATTCAATTGAAAACTTGGCATCGGAAAAAAATCTTTCTGCCCTGATGAACGAGGATTTGCTGGATGAAATAAATAATTCTCTTGAGTATCCGGGCTGTTTGTTGGGAAGTTTTCCCGACAAATATTTGGCTATGCCCAGGGAAATAATAGAAGCCTGCCTTATATTTCATCAGAGGTATATACCTATAAATGATAGTTCGGGCAGCCTTGCACCCTTTTTCATTGGAGTAAGGGACGGTTTGCCAGAAAATCTTAATGAAATAAAAAAAGGTTTTGAAAGTGTGCTTCTGGCCAGACTGAAGGATGCAGAGTTCTTTTTCAGGAAAGACCGTGAAAATTCTCTTGAATACTACGTAGAAAAACTTAAAGGGATAGAGTTTACCAGAGGACTGGGAACACTTTATGAAAAAACCCTGAGAGTTAAATCACTTATACCCCAACTAAATTTTATTTTCAGCGATAATTCAGAATCCTTATCCGTTGCAGAAAAAATAGTAGAGCTTGCCAAGGCTGATTTGACGACCCTTACTGTGGGCGAATTTCCAGAGTTGGAGGGGGTGATAGGGAGTACCTATGCTCGACTTGATCAAGAAGCAGAGGCGGTTTCGGACGGCATTTTACAGCAGTATTATCCCAGAACTTCCGAGGACTCTATCCCAGTACTTTTGGAGGCCGCTGTGGCCGGATTTTTGGATCGATTGGATACACTAACCGGAAATATTGGTACAGAAGTTAAAGTGACGAGTTCGCAGGACCCCTATGGTATGAGAAGAATCTGCCGAGGTATGCTGAGAATTGCTCAAAAAAAGGGATGGGACATTGATTTTGAGAAGCTTGTTCAAGCGTCTGTGGATGCCTATCCTGAGGATAAACTTTCGTCTGATGCCGGCGAAAAAACCCTAACTTTTATCCTCCAGCAAGTCAGACAGTATCTTGAAGAAAATTTTGCCTATGATGTGGCAAGAAGTGCCGCTGCATCCGGTATGGATAACCCATCTGAACTCTTTAACCGGGCAAGAGCGATAGAGCAGATAAAGATGAGTCCCGGTTTTGTATCTCTTATTGCAGCACTAAAGAGAGCTGGAAATATAATCCGCCAGGCAGAGGAGAAGGGGATAGATATTCCCCAAGAGTGCGATAAGGCTTTACTAGCTGAGGAGTCTGAGAAAAATCTCTTTGAAGAGTATGGGAAAATAAAAGAGAGAGTTACCTCGAATTTTAAAGAAAAAAATTATTTTGAAGGCTTGAGGCTGGTAGGCAGCCTCAGGGAGGCAGTGGATGCTTTCTTCGAAGATATTCTTGTCATGGATCCAGATCCAAAAATTATGAAAAACCGGCTGGCTCTTCTTAAGGGTATTTCTCTACTTGGCCAGCCAGCGGGTGACCTATCGCTTTTAGAAGATTAGAAGTGAGTCTTCTTATCTCAGTCAGAGTTAGTCCGAATTCTTCAAGAAGAAGGATTGTAAAGGCGTCTGACGGGACCTTAAAAGTCTATCTTAACTCTCCTGCCCATGAGGGGAGAGCCAACCAAGAGCTACTGAAGTTTATATCAAAAAAAATAGGCGTAGCAAGATCATCACTAAAAATTAAAAGAGGTTTCAAAGGCCGAGAAAAAACCCTGCTGGTAAAGGGTTTTAAAGCATCGGATTCAAAGAACCTCATAGACAAGTTATTAAGTTGACAAAAATAGTGAATAATGATATGTTCGAAAACTATAAATATGAGATATAATGAACCTACAAGGAGTCAAAGCATGAAAAAAGAAAAATACGTATATTTTTTCGCAAAAGATCAGACAGACGGATCTGCTGAAGATAAAGAGCTTTTAGGCGGTAAAGGGGCGAACCTTGCCGAGATGACCAGTATAGGGCTTCCGGTTCCTCCAGGATTTACAATTACTACCCGGGCCTGCCAGCAGTTTTATGAAGCCGGCAAAAAATGGCCAGCCACTCTTGAGGCAGAAATGGATGAGTCAATCAAAGAACTTGAGAAAGTAACAGGCAAGACCTTTGGTTATGGCGAAAATCCCCTGCTTCTTTCTGTTCGCTCTGGAGCTGTGGTTTCCATGCCAGGAATGATGGATACCGTCCTGAATCTTGGACTAAACGAAAAAACGCTTGAGTCCTTGATAGCCAAGACAAATAATCCCCGTCTGGGATGGGACGCATACAGAAGACTTATTCAGATGTTTGGCGATGTGGTTATGAATGTTCCTCACCAAAAATTTGAAGATGCTCTAGACAGACTTAAGGCTAAAGCAGGTGTGGAATTTGATACCGACCTTACCGTAGAAGATCTTCAGGAACTTGTGAAGGAATATCTTGCAATTTACAAAGAAGGAACAAACGAAGATTTTCCTACAGATGCCAAAGAACAGCTGGTAAAATCTATTGATGCCGTATTTAATTCTTGGAACAATCCCAGAGCTGAAAAATATAGAGAAATCAACGACATCAAGGGCCTGATAGGGACTGCTGTTAATGTTCAGACAATGGTCTTTGGTAACATGGGTGATACTTCTGGAACCGGAGTATGTTTTACCAGAGATCCCTCTACCGGAGAAAAAGAATTCTATGGCGAATTTCTTATGAATGCCCAGGGAGAAGATATCGTGGCCGGAATAAGAACTCCGGAGCCGATTATTGGCCTATCCAAGATTTTGCCAGTTCAGTACAAGGAACTTCTTGAGGCAGAAAGAAAACTTGAGTACCACTATAAAGACATGCAGGACCTGGAGTTTACTATTGAAGAAGAAAAACTCTACATTCTCCAGACCCGTAGTGGTAAGCGAACCGCTACTGCAGCCGTTAAGATGGCCATTGATATGTATGCAGAAGAACTCATAGATAAGGAAACCGCAGTGATGAGAGTTAGCCCTGCCGACCTTGACCAGCTTCTCCATCCTATGTTCGACCCTGAAGCAGAGAAAGAAGCCAAAGTTGTTGGCAGAGGACTTCCTGCTTCACCAGGTGGCGCAAGCGGCAAGGTTGTTTTTGATGCCGATACTGCCGAAAGATGGGCCGCAGATGGGAAAACAGTCATACTTTGCCGGATAGAGACCAGCCCTGAGGATATAGGGGGCATGCATAGAGCAAAAGGTATTCTAACCACTTGCGGAGGAATGACCTCTCATGCTGCCGTAGTTGCCCGCGGAATGGGTAAGTGTTGTGTGGCTGGTGCTGGAGACATAATTATTGATTACAGCAAGAAAGAACTAAAGGGTTCTGGAGTAACACTTAAAGAGGGAGACTGGATTAGCTTAAACGGAACCAGTGGAACCGTTTATTCCGGAAAGATAGATATGATCGAGCCGGAAATGAGCAGTGATTTTGGCGAGCTTATGAAGCTGGCTGATGAATTCCGTCGTCTTGGAGTGCGTGCAAACTCGGATACTCCGCATGACACTGCTGTCGCCATTGATTTTGGCGCGGAAGGAATCGGGCTTACCAGGACCGAGCATATGTTCTTCGAAGGGGATCGGATTGTAAGCTTTAGAAAGCTTATCTTTGTTGCCGACACAGTGAAGACTCTTCGTCAGGAAATTGAGGATTCAATCGATGAAGAAGAGATAGCTCTCTTAGAAAAACAGCTTGAGCAGCCCCTCAAACAGTATGAAGAGGCCCTGAGCGAGCTTCTGCCGCTACAGAGGCAGGATTTTGAAGGTATATTTGAAGAGCTAAAAGGAATGCCCTGCACAATCAGGTTGCTAGATCCACCTCTTCACGAGTTTCTACCTCAGGATGAGAGAGGTCAAAAAGAGATGGCTGATGTTATGGGAGTCGAAGTATCTCTCATTAAAGAAAAAGTTAGCCTTCTGCACGAGATGAATCCCATGCTTGGACATCGTGGTTGCAGATTGGGTCTGACTTATCCTGAAATTTCAGCTATGCAAGTTCGTGCAATAATGGAAGCTGCGGTTAATGTCAAAAAGAAAGGAATAGAAGTTAGTCCTGAGATAATGATTCCGCTTGTCGGCCATGTTGAAGAGCTAAGAATAGCCAGGGCTCAGGCAGAAGAAGTTATCGAGGAAGTTTTTAAGGATAACAATATCGAAAAGGGTAGCATTCCTTATCAGATAGGTACCTTGTTAGAAGTTCCACGGGCTGCGGTCACTGCAGACCTGATAGCCAACGAGGCTGATTTCTTCTCCTTCGGGACCAATGACCTAACCCAGATGGGATGCGGATTCTCCAGAGACGATGCTGGTAAGTTCCTAGAGGACTATGTCAGAATGGACATCTACGAAAAAGATCCTTTCCAGGTTCTTGATCAGGACGGTGTCGGCAGGCTTGTTGAAATAGCTTGTGAGCTGGGAAGAAAGACCAAGAAGGATATTGCGCTTGGTATATGTGGTGAGCACGGTGGGGAACCCTCGTCTGTGGAGTTCTGCCACAAGGTGGGACTGGATTATGTGTCCTGTTCACCTTTCCGTATACCGATCGCTCGTCTTGCAGCAGCCCAGGCGGCAATAAAAAATAAGTGATTAAATAGAGACTGATTCCCCGGGAGTTCATTCTCCCGGGGAAATTAGTTTATGGCAGGCTCAGTTTAGGTTTTCTTGACAAAATATGCATATTGCATTATAAAACAAGATAAACAAGCATTATAATATCTATAGATGAAAAAACACTTTAAATTGAATTCTTTGCCTGCTTCTAAATTCAAGAGAATAAACTACAACCGACCTTCTCTTGGACCTTCCTTCCTAAATTATTTCTGTGCTGAGAACACACCAAGTTTTTCTAATTTTCTTTACATAAGGAGAAATAATTGAGTCTACTAAAAAGAATAAAAAATAAACCGGACCTTAAGTATGAAGTAGATACTTTTAATGAAGAAATAAAAAGAAAAGTCCAGGAAATTGTTGAGCTCAAGAAGAACGAGGCCCGCCTACGGCTTGACTATGATAAGAGATTCAATGAATTAAAAAATGGAAACCTTGAGCTTAAAGAGGATCTCCTCAAGGCTGAGAAGGCCTTGGCTGATTCAGAACAGAACTTTAATAAGAGATTATCTGGTATTATCCGTGAAAGAGAGAGCCTGAAGGAAGAAGTTACTGACCTCAGAAAAAAGAGAAAACTTAGAAATCAGGAACTTATAGACCAATCTAATAAATTAAGCTCTGCACTTCAGGAAGCAGAAAAAGAACTCAAAGATCGTCAGACTAAGATTGATGAGTTTAAAGAAGAACGAAGCAGTCTTAATTTAAAATGCACTGAACTAAATGAAAACCGTGCAGAACTCTCTAAAAAAATTAAGGTTCTATCCAGAGAACTTGAAGAGTATAGGGCCTACAGGGATGAGGCCGAAAAAACCCTTCAAAACAATAGCGATAAAATAAACCATCTTGAGGCAGGGACAGAAGAGCTGGCCCGTGAAAAAGAGAGTTTGTTGGCCGACCTGGAAAACTTTAAGTCTGAGCTTGACCAAAAAAATGAGGCCTACCATGAGCTTAAAAAATCGCAGGCTGAACTGAAAGAAAACCTTGAGAAGGTAGAGCAAGCACTTGCTAGCGCTAATGGCGAATTAGAGCACCTTACCTCTGCAAAGGAAGAACTTACCGGTCAAATTGAGCAATTAAAGCTGAATCTTAATGAAACGGTTCGGACTTCTTCGGAGGAAATAGAATCACTTAAATCAGAGTTAGAACCCAAACTGGAGTCTGCCAATAATCAGATAGGGGATTTAAAGAGTGAAAAATCCCATATCGAAGAAAAATATGCTCAACTAAAAGA
>JAAZFS010000058.1 GCA_012511615.1 Elusimicrobiota bacterium
CTAATATAATATCCACTTCATAAGGGCTTAGAAAACAGTGGAGTAGAAGCGATAATGAGTTGAAAAATGATGAAATGGTCGGGAAGACAGGATTTGAACCTGCGTCCCCTCGCTCCCAAAGCGAGTGCTCTACCAAACTGAGCCACTTCCCGACGAAAATTATTCTATCTATTTATTAGGTAAAAAGCAATCCTAAATTTTTTTTAGATTATAGAAAACTCTGGTTTTTAATGATCTCTCCCATCTTTTCAAAGGCCCGCCGACGATGACTTATCTGGTTTTTTTCATTTAAATCCATCTCAGCAAAACTTTTATTGGATTCATCAGGAATAAAGATTGGGTCATAGCCAAAACCTCCTGAACCAGAAGGATTTTCTAGTATCCGCCCTTCTACCATACCTTCAGCATACAAGGGATCAAAACCGGGGCGAACAAGAGAAACAACTGTAATAAAGCGGGCAGTACGGTCTTTGAGTTTTACACCCTTTAACTCGGAGAGAAGCTTTTTCACATTATCTTCATAAGAGGCGTTTTCACCAGCATAGCGGGCAGAGTGTATACCGGGCCTGCCTGAGAGAAAGTCAACAAAAAGACCTGTATCATCAGCTACTACTGGCATATCTAGTATGGTAGAAACTTCTGAAGCCTTTAATAGGGCATTTTCTTTAAGTGTATTTCCAGTCTCTTCAGGAAGAATTATTTCTGGATAGTCGGCCAGCCAGGAGATTTCAAGTTTAGTAAAATCAGACCAAATTTCTCCTATTTCCCGGATCTTATCAGAGTTGGCCGTCGCTATGAGTATGCGAGTCATCTATTTAGGAGATAAGGCTTCACGCTGAAGCTGAATAAGTTCTTTTACTCCTTTGGTTCCGAGTTTTACCATGTCGGTTAGGTGAGCAGGGCTGAAAGTCGCTTCCTCTCCGGATGCTTGAATTTCAGAAAACATTCCGTTTTCAGTCATAACTACATTCATATCAACCTGGGCAATTTGATCTTCTGCACAGTCCAAATCAAGGGCTGCCTGTCCGTGAATTACTCCGACACTTGTGGCGGCTAGAAAGTTATTAATCGGAAAGCGAGGAAGTTTTCTTCTCTTATAAAGATCATCAAGGAGTAAATAGAGGGCAACAAAACCTCCAGTAATCGAAGCGGTCCGAGTCCCCCCATCTGCCTGAATGACATCACAGTCTACTATCACACTTTCCATAGGCATCATCTCAAGTTCACAAACTGAGCGTAATGAGCGGGCAATCATGCGTTCTATTTCACGAGTCCTACCCTTGGCACCAGCCCTTTCTCTTCTTATCCGAAAGGGTGAAGATGAGGGTAGCATAGAATACTCGGCAGTTACCCAGCCCTTATTCTGGTTTTTTATATGAGGTGGCATCCAGTTTCCTGTAGTGGCGGTGCAGATAACCTTTGTCTTACCAGTAGTTATAAGTACTGAGTAAGGATTGGAGTCTAGATAACCAGTGATTATCTCGGCTTTTCTCCGCTCATCATAGGCGCGATCTTTCTCTCTGCTTATATTTTTCATTTATTGCTACTCCCTACACTTCTTCTAACCGCATTTATTACCAAGAGAAGTAGGAGGGCAGAAAGGATAAAAAGAATGAATTTTCCTGGAGATGAGGGCCGGACTCGGAGGGTTTTAATCTGTCTTAGACCACTCCGGTCGGTGTCATAATAAATATTCATATCCTCCGATGAGAGATAAACTTGTCCAGGACTCTTTTTGGATAGTCGCTGGAGCGTGCCGCGGTATTTATCTGGAAGAAGCCATATATCTCCATCGGCGCCGTGAATGCTGAACTCAGAAAACCCTATCTCTGAAATAGCTTTTTTGGCAGACGAAGGATAATAGAGAGCCCTTTGAACAAGCGGTGCTACCTCGTAGAGGTCGCACCCCGCCTCACCACAAAGATATTTTCCCTCAGAATACATAGGAAGTTCTTCGAATCCGGTAAGTTTTATTGAAGAGTTTAAACTTTCAAGCCGGCTCTTTTCTGGGTTAAACCAGACGAGAGTTTCACCTGGAATATCAAGAAGGTAAACCCGATTGTCAAACTCCCATACTTGAGACCATTCGTCATCCAAGGAAGAATAACAATAAATGGACCATTTGTCGGCATCTTTGCTTAGGGCAAAAATTCTGTTCTTGTCAGCAGATGAGGTTCCTTCTACAAATTCACCGGGAGGCAAAGGAAGAAAGAGGGCCGAAGGACGACGGACCGAGCTTATGACTATTTGCCTCCGTCCGTCAGACTCACGCTCTACGTGAAGAAATATGGTGTTGTCATCAATCCACCTTACATAAGAAGCTACATAACCCTGAAGGGGCGATACTGGCTCCCAATTCATTTCATCAAGCCATTCAAGACGCCCGTCACGGCTTATAAGAATATTGTCTGCTCTTTTTCCAAGAAATTTGAAAGCCTTATCCGACCGGTAGACCGGAAAGTCTTCAGTTCTTAGTTCTAGCAGTCCAGAATCCCATCTGAGGTGAAAGAGACGACCTTCGTCAACTATCGGCTTAAAGTTTTCTATAAGACTTTTGCGGGAAGCAGTTAGTTCTTCGGGTAAGCCCTCCCAACCCTCGGATTGAAGATTTAGGCTGAGAGGCGAAGTGGCCGACCTTGCTTTCATAAGGTTGAAATAATAGTATCCCTTCTTTCTCTGTAAATCCATACGGATGTTCTCAGAAAGAGGCGTCCCGTAATTATCAGTGATTGAAAGAATTTCCTCATCGGCATCCCAGACGGTCTTGTAGGCAACTGTGGCCTGAGCCGGAATCGCTGCTAAACAAAAGAAAAGAACTAATAATTTTTTGTTCATGTTTTTTTAAGCTCCTCCATATTAATTTTAAGCTTATTGATTTCTTCAGAAAGAGCTGAAGATTTTTCCCTGGTTCGATCCACAATCTCTTTTGGAGCCTTGGATACAAAAGCCTTGTTTGAAAGTTGTTTTTCCACATGGGCTAATTGCCCTGTAAGCTCCTCTATTCTCTTCTGCATTCTTCCTATCTCTTGCTTTATGGTTTCTTCTGGAAGTTTTACAAATATTGAAGCATTGCCGAAAACTGCAAGAGTCTCTGAAGCCTCTCGGGATAATTCTGGACTAACTTCAAGTACATCAAGTTTTGCTAGAAGTTTAATATAACTGGCATTATCTTTTATAACCTCTGCATCAGTTCCGTCAGCCCCTATTCTTACAGAAAGAGCTAGCGAAGGCTGAATAGCCGATTCACCCCGAATGTTTCTAATGGCAGATACTGTACCTATAATAAGGTTCATATTCTCGGAATCTTTCTCCATAGAGAGTTTGGAAAAACTTTCTTTAAAAGGATTATATTCAATGGGACTTTCTCCGGGCAGTTTTATTAGGGAAGAAATATGCTCCCAGAGCTGAGATGTAATAAAAGGCATAATAGGATGAAGTAGGCCAAGTATCCGTACAAGAACTTTTAAAGCAACCTGCTGGGTCTGCTCACCACCGGGGCGATTTCCATGGAGGCGTAATTTGGCCAGCTCTAAATACCAGTCACAGAAAAGATTCCAAGTAAACTCATAAGCTAAGCGGGCAGCCTGGGCACTGTTAAACTCATCATAGGCCTGACTGATTTTCTGGGCGTATTTATCCGCCTCTTGGAGTATCCATCTGTCGGAGAGTTCAAGCTCTTCTATTTTCAGTTCTCGGAGTTCTTCTATTTCAAGATTTGCCAGTATAAGCCTAGAAGCATTCCATAGTTTATTGGAAAAGTTCCTAGCTCCAACAAAGTCATCATCTGAAAGCTGAATGTCTCTTCCTGGAATAGCTGAGCGGGTAAGGGCAAACCGTAGGGCATCGGTGCCGTACTTTTCTATAATATCAAGAGGATCTATGACGTTGCCCTTTGATTTACTCATCTTGTCTCCGTGGTCATCCCTGATAATACCGTGAATGTCCACATACTTAAAAGGTACTTCCCCCATTAATTCAAGTCCCATCATAACCATACGGGCAACCCAAAGATAAAGAATCTCGTGTCCCGTAACCAGGACATCCGTGGGATAGTAATAATTTAATTCTTCACTCTCACTAGGCCATCCAAGAGTTGAGAAAGGCCAAAGAGCCGATGAGAACCAGGTATCAAGCAGATCCTCGTCTTGACGGAAATTTTTTCCTCCGCAAGAGGGGCAGGATTCAGGTATCTCGCAAGAAGCCAGCGGTGGGCAGTCTTTAGAATCGCAGTAAAAAACGGGTATTCTATGTCCCCACCATATCTGACGGGATAGACACCAGTCGTGAATATTCTCTAGCCAGTTACGATAGGGCTTCTCCCAGCTGGAAGGTATAAATTTGGTCTTTCCTTCAGAAAGAGCACTTAGAGCCTTATCGGCAAGCGGGCGCATTTTCAAAAACCATTGTTCAGATAGAAGAGGCTCAATTACAGTGTCGCAGCGGTAGCATTGACCTACTGAATGCTCATAATCTTCGATCTTTTCTAAAAACCCTTCTGTTTCAAGAGACTTTACTATTTCTTTACGTGCCTGATATCTATCTAATCCGGTGAAGTCTCCAGAGGGACCAATCATCAAACCTTTCTCATTAATTACACTTATTATCTCAAGTGAATGTCTAGTGCCCATATCAAAGTCATTGGGATCGTGAGCTGGGGTTACTTTTACAGCACCGGTACCAAATGTTGGGTCAACAAATGAATCCTGGATTACCTTAATTTTTCTCCCAGTGAGTGGAAGTATTAGATCTTTTCCAATATAGGATTTATATCTTTCATCATCGGGATTAACTGCGACAGCAGTATCACCGAGCATGGTTTCAGGACGGGTGGTAGCAACCACAAGATATTCTTCGGGATTATCAACCAAGGGATATTTTATGTACCAGAGTTTACCATTTTGCTCCTCGTGCTCTACTTCAATATCACTGAGCGCCGTTCCACAACGAGGACACCAGTTTATCATATACTTTCCCCGGTAAATCAAACCTTTATTAAAGAGACGGATGAAGGCTTCCATAACCGCAGAACTACAAGTCTCATCCATAGTGAATCTGAGAGAATCCCAGTCGCAACCACAACCTATCCGCTGGAGTTGCCCTATGATGCTTCCTCCCGACTCTTCTTTCCAAGACCACATGCGCTCGAGAAATTTTTCTCTTCCTAAGTCATGTCTGGTCTTATTCTCTTCCATAAGCATTTTTTCTACAACATTTTGGGTGGCAATGCCGCCGTGGTCCGTTCCAGGAATCCATTTAGCGTTAAAACCAGTCATGCGCTTATATCGGATAATAGTGTCTTGTATGACATTATTAAGGGCATGCCCCATGTGGAGTACACCAGTAACGTTCGGTGGAGGGATTACTATCGTAAAAGGAGGGCGGTCATCCGGTTTAGAAGAGAAGCTTTTCTCTTGTATCCAGCGGAGAGCCCATGCTTCCTCATATTCTTCTGGTCTATAAACTTTAGGTATATCTTTCATTTTTATATATTAAGCTGGCACAAGGCAGATAAGTTTCCTTGCAATTACATTAAGCCTTGCTCAGAAAAAATAATTATAGATAGTTCACTCTCATTATGCAAATAAAATGCCCCAGCCATTGAAGAAAGACTATAAATAAGAGAGATAATAGGTAGATAAATTTGGTAAATTCAAGGATGAGAAATAAGACAATTCAATCTCTTGACAATTTTTTAGAGAGAAGTTATCATAATGATTAATTACGAATTCATAATAAATGATAAAAAATAAGCTTAGTACATACGCCCGCAGAATAATACTTCTATCCATAGCACTTGTTGCTTTCGCGCCAAGCCAAGCTACCGCCGATGAACTGGATACTATAGAAATGGACATTAAAGAGGTGCTTTGGCGACCTGAACCAAATGATGGATATGGTGCCCATTTTATCACGATAGCTTACGAGAATATTACTACCACCGTTACATTTCAGCTGGTCAGATACTTTGGAGAACGGGGCGACGACAATGGTAAAATAGACTTAACTGATTTAACCCTCGAACCTGACCATGTCTACCCCTACCAATATATGGGAGAGGGCACCATCTATCCCGATTATAATGTTATCACCGAGTTAGTAGATTATGGCGGCACCCCCCAACTAGTATCCTACACGGAAGTAGTCCCCGTGGATGGCGAAATGACCCTAATTGATATAGGTTGGACCGGGCCAGATTTTGAAGCCTCTATAAGTACATCTCCACCTTGGGGAAAAGTCACATACGCCATTGTCTATTCTCTGGGTTCACAGGGACCTATTGGATCTGGGCCTATCGAATATATTAAATCTGCTCCCATGGTATCGCCATTTATAATACCCAACGCCCCTGTTCATGATGATGAAGACTCAAACTGGGGATTTGGCGAAAAATGGCACTTAAACAACACTCTGCAAACGGGAGCCAGTGTCAGGTACCGCGTCTATGAAGATTGGCCTTTTGACCCTGCGAGTTATGCCTACAAAGATAAATGTCCTACTACCTTTACTCCAGAAAAAGAGCACTACACCAATCTCTGGCATCCCGGAGAAAATCTTCCAGCATCAGCAAAAATAATCAGAACCCTAACAGGCGACCCTAATGACCCAAATAAAAGCCCCGACAAGACTGATTTGGAGGGTGGTTTACATACTTTAACATGGGACTGGCGAGATGATGATGGAAATCTGGTTGAGCCTGGTCCCTACACTTTTTATATGGAAATTTATGATGAGTTTGGAAATAGAAGAGATACAGCTATACATCCCTTTGTAGTAAAACCTCCAGAAATTAGAAGACCGTATACAAGTCCGATTAATAACAATGAGCCTATAGGCACCATTGAGTTTGCGACAAACTTTAATGGAAATGTCATTATGTTGATAGGGCATCCAGGAACAATATTTGAAACTGCTTCAAGTGCTGGAACCCTAACTATCCCTGGATATGGTGAACTTAACTATGTTGCAGGTGACCCCATACCTACTGGTCCCAACCCAGAAGACAACATTGTAAGGGTAATCAACTCCGCGCTTAACGCTGGTGAAAATATCATAACGTGGGATGGATTGGACAATGAAGAAAATCCCCTGCCAAATGGACTCTACAAAATAGCTTTGACAGCCTTTAATGATCGGGGAGACCGAATCATTGGAGGAATGGTTCAGACAACCATAGGAATTGATAGGGTCCTCTTCCTACCTGCAGATGAAGATGCGCCAGAGCTTACCTTCATAAAACCCTATGAAGGCCAGAATGTAAACAAACCAGTTACCGAAATAGAATTTATACTTACCGATGTTACCAGAGTTAGTACTGAGGCGGTATCAATAGAAATAATCACACCAGAATACACAATCCTTACCCATGGTAACGGTGGAGTTCTCACAAGTATTGGTTCCGCAAAAAACAAAAAATTCACCTTTACCTTAGACGCTCCCTTGACCTCGGAGACTGGAGACTACCAAGTAAGCATTACAGCGGAAGATGCTTGGGGCAACCGTGAAATATATCAATCTACATTTAAAATTTTTATCCAAGAATATGATGCCGTCATTTTTGATGCCAGCTGGGCCTATAAAGATGAAGATGATGATGACTTAGAAGCAGATGGAAATAAACTCTCCTGGGATGCACCTCTGGAGTTTGAAGGAGATATTGTCTATACCATTAAGCGGGTTTTTGGATATGCTGATGCAAAAACTCAAGGGACGGAAATTGCTCATCTTCAGAACAAAATAAAATATTTCGACCCTTTTCCGACAGCCAGTCCTTCCAATCCTACTCCAGATCCGAGAGGCACTTACAGCTACTGGATTCAGGCCGAAGATGCTCACGGGAGAATCGCAGAAGGGGTAGCTGTTTCCAGTTTTATAGAAAATCAGATAGAGTGGACTGACCTGCATGGGACCAAAGCAGGTATAGGACAGCAATGGAG
>JAAZFS010000059.1 GCA_012511615.1 Elusimicrobiota bacterium
GCAAAATTATAGAGAATTTTAATTTTTCTTATGAGGGAAAGACATTTAATGTGACCACAAGTATAGGGGTTTGTTTGAAGTTTAAGAGCTCCTTGGACAAGATGGTAAGGAAGGCGGATTTTCTGCTTTACCATTCAAAGATGGGCGGTCGGAATCGGGTTACACTTGAAGGAGAGGAGACCTCCTGAGGGAAATTTTACCATAAATTATTAAAATTGACATGAAGCTTATCTGTTTGATATATTATAATATTGTAAAAAAGGGGTAAATATGAAACTATTTGAATTTGAAGGCAAAAAAATTTTTAAAGAAAAAGGAATTCCGGTGGGCGACTTTATTGTTATTGACGACCGTGCCCAAGGTGAGGAGTTTGCTAAAAACAATCTTCCTCTGGTAGTCAAGGCTCAGGTATTATCGGGAGGTCGTGGAAAGGCCGGCGGAATTAAAATCGCGGAAACTATCGAAGACTACCGTAAATATGCAGGGGAAATTATGGGGATGGAAATCAAGGATTTAGAAGTAAAAAAACTTCTTCTTGAGCCCAAAATCCAGATAGATCGCGAGATTTATGCGGGTTTTACTATTGACCGTTCTAAAGCAAAGATTGTCTTGATGTTCTCTGGATCAGGGGGAATTGATATAGAGGAACTTGCTAAAACTAATCCAGATGCTGTTGTTACCCTAGACATTGATATACTAGAAGGGCTGAATATGTCCACTGCTACTGAAGTTGTCGGTTTAGCAGGTTTTGAAGGAAAAGAGCAGGAAGACTTGGCAGAGATTGTTCTTAAACTTTACAAGGTTTTCACTGAATATGAGTGTCAGGTTGCTGAAATTAATCCTCTTGTAATAACTTCTGATGGGGAAATTGTCGCTGCTGATGCGAGGATTGCCATATACGAGGAGGCTGCCTTCAAGCATCCAGAGTTCATAAAAGAAGATGATACCTACACTGCCTTAGAGAAAGAGGCCCATAAGCAAGACCTTGGCTACGTACAGATGGACGGAAATATTGGGGTCATAGGAAACGGAGCAGGGCTCAATATGGCGACTCTGGATATTCTGACCTATTTCAATGGGGAACCGGCTAATTTTCTGGAGGTATCTGGAAGGACCTATCATAAATCCGAAGAGGCGATAAAACTGGTTCTTTCAAATCCTAAGGTCAAAGTTATATTCGGTAATTTCTTTGGTTGCATATCCCGCTGTGATGTAATCGCAGAAGGGCTGGCCCGCGCAGTGGAGAATGGTGTGGTTAAAGTCCCTCTTGTAATATCTATGAGGGGAACCGGAGCCAAGGAAGGTATTGAGACGCTGAAGAAGGCGGGTTTGAAAGAGATATACGAGGACGATATAGGTGCCGGCCGCCGTGCAGTGGAAATTTTGAAGGGTTAATAATGTCTATTCTTATAAACAAAGATTCGAGAGTAATGGTATCTGGAATTACTGGGAAAGAGGGTACTTTTCATACAGAACGTATGATGGAAACCGGTACAAATATTGTATGCGGGGTCACTCCAGGAAAGGGAGGTATTGAGCATCTGGGTGTACCGGTTTATAATTCTGTTAAAGAGGCAGTAGAAAACCATGAAATTGACGCCTGTGGAATTTTTGTGCCTGCCCGTTTCGCCCGGGCAGCTGTGGATGAGGCGGTTGATGCTGGTGTTAAGTTTGTTGTAGTAATAACCGAAGGGATTTGTCCTCATGATACTCTCAAATTTCTTTCAAATGCAAGAAACAAGGGTGCCAGGGTTCTTGGTCCCAATACTCCAGGCCTTCTAACCCCAGATGAATCTAAAATAGGAGTCCTTGCGACCGATCTTGTAGAAAAAGGGCGGGTTGGAGTCGTATCAAGGAGTGGAACTTTAACAGTGGAAATATGCTACTACCTTCTCAAGGAAGGTTATGGACAGAGTTCTATAATAGGACTGGGCGGAGATCCTGTGGTGGGGACTTCCTTTACCGATGTTTATAAACTCTTTGAAGAGGATCCAGAAACTGATGCGGTTGTCATAGTCGGAGAGATTGGAGGGACTATGGAGGAGGACCTGGCAGAATATATAATTAAGAACGGTGGGAAAAAGCCTGCAGTTGCATTTATAGCTGGTCAGAATGCCCCCGGAGGAAAACGTATGGGACATGCCGGAGCTATTATCGAAGGTGGCAGAGGTTCTGCTGACTCAAAGATAGAGGCTTTAACCAAGGCCGGAGTTAAGGTAGCACGAGTTCCTTGGGAAACAGGAAAGTTCGTGAAGGAGATTTTAAATTGAAAAATGTAAATTTATGTGGTGTTCAGATTGAACCCATTCTGTGTGATTTAGATGCCAGTATGAAAAAATCTGTTGAGATGATAGAAAAGTGCGTCGATGAGTATTCGGCAGATTTGATTGTTTTTCCAGAGACAGTTGCAACTGGATTTATCACTGGTCTTGATGCAAAAGAATTAAGAAAATATACAGACGAGATTCCAGGGAAAACCACTGAAGCTATACAGGAGGCGGCCAGAAAAAACAAGACCCATGTTGTATGGACAACCTATGAGCCTGCCCCAGATGGAAAGCTTTATAATTCAGCGGTATTGATAGACCCTAAGGGAGATGTTTTAGGGGTATATAGGAAAGTCCATCCTTTTCCTGCTGAATATGGCTGGACCGCACCTGGAAATAAGGTGGAAGTATTTAAAACAGATATAGGCAATATCGGAATGATAATTTGTTTCGATGGCGATTTTGCTGAGCTTGCTAGGATAATGGCGAAAAAGAATGTCCATATTATTGCCCGGCCCTCAGCTTTTCTGCGTTCTTTTGATGTATGGGAACTTACAAATGCTGCCCGGGCCTATGACAGCAGGGCATATCTTGTGGGCGTGAATTACATAGGTAAGGATAAGGGACCCGCTTATTATTACGGCCATAGTATGATTGTCTCTCCTCAGGGAAGGCGTCTTGCCCAGGCCCTAAGTCGTGAAGAAATAATCCATGCGGAGGTTGATTGGACAGATCTTGATTATGCTAGTTTCGGTAGCAATGTCGAGTTTCTTGCTGACAACATAAAAACCCGTAATGAAGAGGCCTATAAAGATATTCTTGATTGATTTTTTCTTAGGATTTACTAAATATCCAATAAATTATTGAGAATAGAATTTCTATAGATGAGCTTTTTCCTGGGTATTCTTGAAAAAAATTAGCAGGGATGCAGCAAAATATGTTCATAGAACAACCATCAAGTAATATCTATAGTTCCATTCTTTTTTGTAGATAGTATAAGTTAGGAAATTAGGAGTTCTCATTTGAGTAAGTTAGAGAAAGTAAATTTAAGAAAATATTTTATTTTTCTTACTTGCCAAAAAGGATAATTTTACCTATATTATCTCAATGAATAGAGCTCAAAAATATCCTGATAACCCTTCTGTAAATATAGGCCGAAAACTTATCAAATGTTTTGCCCTAATAGTCTTATTGTTTCTTGCAACTCTTTCTTCCTCTTTGCTTGCTGCCGATGTAAGGGTTATTATGTCCAGAGATCTACCTCCTTACCGAGAGGCCTATAAGGGAATTGAAAAAACTCTGGGGAGAATAGCGAATATAAGCGTTTATCAAATGCATGGTGATTTAAGGAAGGGTAGAGAAGCTTTTTCTCCCCTACCTGGTGGCCAGCGTCCGCTTTTTATAGTTATAGGCACGGAGGCCGCCGAGGCTGCAGCCACTTTTTCTGGAAAAGATCCGGTAGTCTTTACAATGGTTCTGGATCCTTCGGGATTTATCGCTGAGAATTTAACTGGTGTAACACTTGAAATACCGGATCGAAAACATCTTGAGATTTTCCAAAAAGAACTTTCTGGCATCAATCGGGTAGGAATTATATATACAGCAGAAGATAAAACTACCAGCCTTAGGGGTATCCGGATTGCAGCAGCGGTTCTTGGACTTGAGGTAGTAAGTGCTCCTGTAAATTCCATAAATGAAGTTCCGCAGGCTCTCAGGGAAATCAGCAGAAGTACGGATATTATATGGCTGATACCTGATGCCATACTGTCCGATCCCGGCACAAGAAACCATATCTTGCAGTTTACTACGGTAAACAGATTGCCTGTATGGGGTATATCTGAACATTATGTAAAGCGGGGTGCATTGGGTGCGCTTGCCAGTGATTATTATGATATAGGGGTTCAGACTGCAGAAATAGCTAGGCGCCTAATCGCAGGCGCCTCGCCTAATGAAATCGGAGTGGAAACGCCCGGGAAAATTGTTGTTTTACTTAATCGGAATGCTGCGGAAATATCGGGCGTCCAGTTTTCTGATGATATTCTACGGGAAGCGGAGTTTGTGCAATGAAACTTAAAACTAGATTTTTTTTATGGATAATCTCACTAATTCTTATAATGTCCATAGTATTTTTCTTATTCTCCTACTATCAGCAGAAGGCTACGCTTTTTGAGGAAATCGATCGTAAGGGAACGGCTTTGGCCTTGACACTCGCCTCCAATAGCGAGTACGGAGTTCTGATAAGAGATAGCGGAATCCTTGAGCCTCTTCTAGACAATACCATTCAGGATGAGGATGTGGTTCATATTGCGGTCTATGATGCAAGAGACAACCTGATACTTGAGAAGGGGACTTCAGATGAGAAGAATACTCAGATGATTACTATGCCCGTTATGAGTATGCAAAAGACCAGCAGTGCTTTTGATGCTTTTGGTCTTTTTGAGGATGATTTTTTCATTGAAGAAGAGGTCGAAAAGACGGAAACAGGAAGGATAGAGCTTACCCTGTCGCTTGATCGGACTCTCAGAAACCTCCGGAGCGCAGGGCAGGATTTACTTAATCTTGTCTTCATTTTTATGGTTATCGGTGTTATGGTCAGTCTTGTACTTGGGAAGCGTATCGTAAAGCCCATAGAGGTCCTTCATCGCGGGATGGAACTTATAGGTAGGGGTGATCTTGAAAAGAGGATAAGTATCAATACTGGTGATGAAATCGAGGATCTTGCAAATGGCTTAAATGAAATGGCCGAGGAGCTGGGTCAGTTTTACCGATCGCTTGAGAAGAAGGTGGAGGACCGCACTGCGGAGCTATCAGAGGCAAATGATAGGCTAAATCTTATGAATACCCAGCTTGAGAAGGCCTCAAAGGCAAAAAGCGAGTTTTTGGCTAATATGTCACATGAGTTGAGAACCCCTTTAAACGCTATAATTGGATTTTCAGAAGTTCTGCAGGATCAGATATCCGGAGAACTAAACGAGGACCAGCTTGGTTTTGTGAATAATATCCTTACAAGCGGCCGGCATCTTTTAAACCTTATCAACGACATACTTGACTTATCAAAAGTTGAGGCCGGAAAGATGACGGTTCAGTATTCCGAGTTCAGAATAAAACAGACAATGGATGAACTGCATTCCATAATGAAATCTCTGGCCTTCAAGAAAGACATAATCCTTTCATTTAAAGTCCCAGAAGATTATGTGTTCTTTGCTGATGAGGGTAGAATTAAGCAGGTTATGTACAATTTGCTCTCCAATGCGGTAAAGTTCACTCCCAAAGGTGGTAAGGTGGATGTAGAGGTTTGGGCAGATGAAGATAAATATTTTGTAAGTGTGACTGATACTGGGATAGGTATAAAGGAAGATTCGCTCAAGGCCATATTTGAAGAGTTCAGGCAACTAGAGGAAACTGAAACAAAGCATTACGAGGGTACTGGTCTGGGCCTAGCCCTTACCCGAAGGCTTCTTCTTCTACAAAAGGGAGATATTGATGTAGAGAGTGAGTTTGGAAAGGGGAGTTGTTTCACATTTTGGATACCCCGCGGTAGTCCTTCCCTTAAACCTCTTGAGGGTGATGAAGAGAAGGAATTGATTAAGGATAGTGTGAAAACCTCTCAAGGCCCCTTAATACTTGTTGTAGAGGATGATAAAAAGTCTTCTCAGCTGATAAGTCTCTATTTGAGCAAGGAAGGTTACAAGGTGGAGACTGCATCAAATGGAAAGGATGCACTTGATAAGGCCCGGAAGCTTTCTCCTGCCGCTATCACTCTGGATATCATGTTGCCAGGGATGAATGGATGGGAGATAATGAGGAAGCTTCGAGCTGATGAAAAAACCCGGGATATCCCAGTAATTATAGTCTCAGTAGTTGATGATAAAGAATTAGGTTTTTCACTTGGGGCGAGAGATTACCTTATCAAGCCTATCAGCCGTGAGAAACTCTCGGAGGCTTTCGCTCGGGGTGGGATTTTGCCTGCAGTTAAAGGAAAGGGTGGAAGTGTCCTTGTTATTGACGATGATCCGAATGATGTGGAGCTTGCCGAATCTTTTCTTTCTTCAAAAGGATACAAGGTTTTTACTGCTTTTAGTGGAAAGACTGGGCTGAGGCTTGCCCTTGAAAAGAAACCGGATCTTATAATTTTAGATCTTATGATGCCTGAGATGAGCGGCTTTGAAGTATCAAGACAGCTGAAGGAAAATCCCAACACAAGGGATATACCTGTTCTACTTCTTACTGCTTCGGATATAAACGGAACAGAGAGAAAAGAACTGGAGAAAAATATTCAGAAGATCATAAGAAAAGGCGGATCTTCAAAAGTAGAGTTGCTCCAAGAAATAGAAAATATAATAGGGAGGGAAAAATGATATCTGTCCCAGAACAAATCAAATGTTTTATGGGAGGTTGCATGAAAAAAGGCTTTCTCATTTCGTTTATGATACTTGCCTTTACTTCAGGGAGAGCCTATCCAATTACAGAGCTTCTTCTATTCGGTGAAGAAGAGGTGGCAATCGCCACAAGAACCCGACAGAAAATCAGTGCTGCTCCAGCTACAGTGACTGTTATAGGAAAGGATCAAATCCGTCGTTCGGGGGCCAGAAGCCTTGCTGATATTCTCAGGACGGAACCAGGTATTTATATCGTTCCTTCCGAGAGACATCTGAAAAAAATATTTGTCCGTAATGTAGGAGCTGAATCATCCTATAATGATAAGGTTCTTCTGCAGATTGATGGAATACCTCAGAGGGAGCTTACCTACGGTCATGCTTTTATTGATGAGTATTTCCCTGTAGAGAATATTAAGAGAATAGAGATGATTAGGGGCCCTGGCTCGGCTCTTTATGGGACAAATGCCTTTGCGGGGGTTATTAATGTTATTACGGAAGACTTTATAGAAGAGCCGGGAGTTATCCTTTCAATGGGCTGGGGAGGAGATCGGACGCAGAACTATACTTCGGCATTTAAATCAGAGACTGCCGGCGGAGAATTGACCTTTTTTGCCCGCCAGTACCGTACCGATGGAGATGGTCCCTCCTATTCACAGCGTTACGAAAGAAATGCTGTTGCAACGGACCCAATTGAGAGTATATTTGCTTCGGTAGGCTACAGTTATCAAAAGCTGAAATTAAATGCAAAATACATAGAGTATCACCACAAATTCACCACAAACTGGGACATGCCTTATGAGTTGTGGGAGAGGAACTGGTTTACATATAAAAATCTTTTTCTTGATGCTGCTTACGAGCATTCACTGACAGATGCTTCCAGCCTTTCATTTAAAGGCTGGTGGCAGTACTATGATAACCACGCCTTCTATCAGTTGCCGGATTCTTCAATTAGTACATTTACAGCTATTGCCAGCGATATCTGGACTTTCAAGGAGAGTCAGATGCTGGGGGCTGAAATTCAGTTTATGCATGAAGTGCCAGATAGAAACAATCTGATATTGGGGGGAGAGTATAATTATGATGAGATAATAGAAGTAGTGGACCTTCCTTATGGTCGCAAAGAAGAAAAATATGAAGATCCTCCTCCATTTAAAATACCCTCTATGAGTCGGAACAAAACCGCACTATACGCACAGAACATATTCAATGCGACAGATTGGATGGCTTTGACAGTGGGAGTTAGGAACGACTTTAATGAGGATTTTGGTTCTTTTCTCTGTCCGCGGGGTGGTCTTGTCCTGACTCCAGAAGATAAGATATCTTTTCGTCTTCTCTATGGGCATTCTTTCAGAGCTCCTTCATACCGGGAGATGTTTACTGAGACTTCCGAATGGACAGAGGGGAATAAAGATCTCAAACCAGAGGAAATAGCCATGCCTGAGATAGGGGCTGATTACAGTGTCAGTGACAATATTAAAGTCGGTCTTAATATGTATAGAGGAGAGATTACTAATTTAATAAGAAGAATTGAGTTAGATGACGGAAGCTGGCGTCATGCAAATTCAGAGTCAGTTACTGATATAACGGGTCTTGAGGCCCAAATAAAATTTAATTATCCGCAAGTGGATGGTTTTTTTAATTTAACTTGGGCGGATATTAGAGATAGAGAACTTAGGAGGCAACTGCATAGTCTTCCTTCGCATATGGCGAATATGGGCCTGAATTTGAGACCGGACTGGAATTTTAACTTAAATACAACGGTCTCCTATGTTGGTCCTCGAGCGAGATGGGAGGACGACACAAATATTCATGATCCTGCATACCCGGCGGGAGAACGGCGGCCTGATATAAATGGATATGCTACGGTGGATATAACGCTTATGGCAAAACTGGATGCCTACACAGATATTACCTTCTCTGTTTACAATTTGTTTGATCAGGATCAGTATGATCCCCACGAAACTCCCAAGCGCTATGATATCGAGCGGCCAGGTCGGAGTTTCTTTGTCAGGGCGAATTACCGGTTTTAGATTGGAGGTTAACAATGGGTAAGAAGATACTTATAATAGAAGACAACCCTCTGAACAGGGAACTGATGCTGACTATATTAAAATCTCGGGGGTATGAGCTTAAGTCACTTGAGGATGCAAAAGGTGCAGTGGAAATAATTAAAGAGTTTAAGCCAGACCTTCTCCTTCTTGACATAATGCTACCTGGTATTGATGGACTTACCCTAACTAGTGAAATACGCAATGATCCTGATATAAAAGACCTCAAAATTATAGCTGTTACCGCATATGCAATGAGGGGAGACAAAGAAAGGATTATTGAGGCTGGATGCGATGGTTATATCTCAAAACCCCTTGACACAAGAAAACTTCCTGGACAGGTAGAGGAATATCTCAATAAATAGTAAAACGATATGGAGGATATTAGATGACTGGTGATAAGAAAAGAATACTTGTAATAGATGATAATTTTGCAGCGGTACAGCTTATAAAAATAAGACTGGAGAGGGCTGGCTACGAGGTCGTTACTCTTTACAGTGCAGTTGAAGGGCTCCGGCAGGTGAAGACTATAAATCCGGATCTTATAACAATGGACATAATGATGCCCGATATGAATGGAATTCAGGCACTTGAGAAGTTCAAGGCGGATCCGGAGACAAGTGATATACCTATAATATTGGTTTCTACGGTGGATGAAGAGGAACAGAAGGAGCGGAGCTATCTGATGGGGGCGGCTGATTATGTTATGAAGCCTATTGAGGTGGAGACACTCATTTCAAGTATAAAGAAAAATATAGGGGGGGAAGACGACTGAGTGTCTTTATGTAATGTTAGCTTCTGCTGCTGCTAATCTAAAAAAAATCCTAAGAGTCAGTCGTGATTCGGATTACCTGCCTGAGATATTTAATATTATAACCGGTCATTTTAAGCCTGTAAAAGGGCTGATGATGGCCTTAAGTGAATATACTGGTCACTATATTCCTGTGGAAAAATATAATGTTGAAGAAAGTGAATTGAAAAATATTAAAACACCAGATGACGAGTTTTTTCTTCAAGCTGTCAGTTCTGGAGAAGCTGTCTATATTGATCGTCCCGATGCAGACAGACTAGAGTCTTTATTTGCCAGCAGAGCTTCTTTAGGAGAATATCTTGTTATAAGACCTCTTGTTTTCAGAGAAAAAACAATGGCGGTTATGGTTCTTTTTTTTAAGGAAAAGTTCACAAGTGAGGAGTCTCATCAATTGGACCTATTTGCTGAAGTTGCAACTACTGTCACTGGAAACATTGATAGAATGAAAAGTTTTATAGGGCTGACCGAAATGAGCATAGCCCTCAATTCAACTCTTGTCCATGATGATGTTCTCTCCATATCATTAGCGGCTATACATGATACAATATGGGCCGGAATCGTTAAAACCTATCCGAGGGATCCCGAAGATCCAGATTCCTTTAAAGAAATTCCTTATCCAGGGCTTGAGGATACACTTTCAGAAAATGAGTCAATAAAAGAGGATCCTGACATCATACATTACCTTTTGAAGTATTCTGGCCCCATACTTCTTTCAGAGACGGATGATATAAAGATAGGTCAGAAAATAAAGAGTCTCCTTTTAGAGCATAATGCAGAGGTATTTGCCCCAATAGTGACCAATCCTTTGGTAAAGGAGGGGAGGGTGCTGGGATATTTTCTTATTGGGGAAAAGAAGAGCGGAACAAAATATACCCAGGATGAAAAGCATTTTATTGCTCCTTTTTTCTCTCAGATAGCCATGTCTATAGAAAATGCTCGGCTTTACTGCGGAACTACAACAGAC
>JAAZFS010000060.1 GCA_012511615.1 Elusimicrobiota bacterium
AACATGTAGTTTCACACGATCCTCCTCCTGGAGCAATTGTGGACCGAAATACTTATGTTAATCTTGTAATCAGTAGAGGGCGAGACGAGGTTGAGGAAATAATGAGCATGGTCAATCTACTGGGTATAAATGTAAGAAGAGTAGACTCAATACTTGATAAAATGGGCTTAGAAGTTGTGGACATAATGGGGGTAGAAGATGACACTCGTGCCGAGGGTACGGTGGTAGACCAAACACCAGCTCCCGGCGATGAGGTGGTTGCTGGAACTCCCGTGAAAATAACCGTCTCACACAGGCCCCGTCCAATTAGGACAGTCACTGATGCCCTGATTGAGTATACTCACCCAGAAGAAGAGGGCGAGCAGGAACTAAGAATAAGTGTTTTTGATGATATTGGAGAAAGAATCCTTTATCATAAAGATACCCCTGGTGGGACTTTTATCAGTCTTCCTATAAAGATACTGGGAGAGGCTACTTATAAGGTTTTTTATGGAGAAGAAGATATAGAAAATGAAATATTTCCTGAAGAAATATTCTCAGCCCCTCTCAAACCTCTTGGAGAAGAAGAAGAGCAAGATATTTCTATTATATCTCCCGACTTGGACGAAGATATTTTGAGTGAGAGCACTAGTTCTATAGTTTCCCCCTTAGAGTTGGAGGAGTCAGATGAAGAAGAATAGAAAAGTCGAAATATCAGTATCTATATTGAATATGGATTTCTCACAACTTGCCACAGAACTTAAACTTGTGGAGGAGGCAGGTATTGATTCTTTTCATATGGATATTATGGATGGTAATTTTGTAGACAATATATCATTTGGACCAGATATTGTGGCTGCAGTCCGTCGTAATACCCAGCTTCCTCTTCATACGCATCTTATGATTACAAGACCAGAAAAATTTGCGGATAGTTTTTTAAAGGCAGGCTCCGATTCACTGACTTTTCATCTTGAAACAATGAATCCTGAACGCGAAAAACTTCTTGATAGGCCGGCCATGGGTCTCTCATTGAATCCTGATATTGATATTGAAGGAATTTTTCCTTTTTCTGATAGAATAAGCCAGGTGCTTATAATGAGCGTCTTTGCTGGTTTTGGCGGTCAGAAATTTATTCCTGATGTTCTGGAGAAAATTAGAAAGATAAGGGATTTCAGGGATAAAAATGGTAAGTCTTTTAGGATAGGGGTGGACGGCGGCATTAATCCGGAGACTGCCTCACTATGTGCAGCTGCTGGCGCCGATGAGCTTATAGTTGGCTCCTATATCACATCTTCCCCCGATCCAGCAGGCGCGGTCAAAAGTATCAGAGAGGCAATTAGCTAATTTGTCACTTATAGCTAAGAATCGCCGGGCCTGGTTTGACTATGAAATACTGGAGGAGTTTGAGGCCGGAATAGTACTTTATGGTTCCGAGGTGAAGTCTATCCGAGACGGCCGTGTCCAGCTGAGTGGTAGCTATGCGAAGATACAGGACGGCGAACTCTACCTTATTAATGCTCATATAAGTCCTTATGAAAAATCCCGGAGTGAATCTTACAATCCGCTTAGGGATAGAAAGTTATTAGTCAAGAAAATAGAACTTAATAAACTCATGAAAAAAACCGAGATTAGAGGTCTAACACTTGTTCCTACCAGGATGTATTTTAAAGGGGGCTGGGCCAAGGTAGCAGTAGGACTTGCTCGGGGAAAGAAGAAGGCAGATAAGAGAAGTTCTCTCAAGGAGCAGGATGCTCGCCGAGAAATGGACAGGGAGAGGAAGCGATATACTTGACTTTATCGCTTGTTTTAGTAAAGTTTATTTATCTTCCCGAAACATTTTCAATCATCGCCTTATGTAAGGATTCAAAAAGGCTAAGATTCAAGAGGGGTACGATTCCAAAAGGGTAGGGCTTTAAATGAGCATGACTTTAAAAGAGCCCGACTCTAAAAAGGTACGATTCTAAAATAGATACGATTCTAAAGAATAAATCAAAACTAGCTTTTTATATTGAAATCGATCCTAAGGCCGTGAAAGAAAAATAACTGTCCGGAAATAACTAATAATACCATTGCTAAAAAAAGCTAAATAAAAATCAACCATACTTAATCTTAATGAAAGAAGAAAAAATACTGCTTATTGATGGAAACTCCTATATACACAGGGCTTTTCATGCTCTCCCACCGCTGACCGATGCAGCAGGTCGACCTGTCAATGCCATTTATGGATTTCTTCGCATGTTGAAAAAACTCATTACAGATGAAGAGCCTTCTCATATATTTGTTGCCTTTGATCATAAAAGCCCCACCTTTAGACACCGAGACTTTGCTGGCTATAAAGCCCATCGTCCAGAGACAGATAAAGATCTTTCTGAGCAGTTTGAACGCCTTTTCTCCGTTTTAGATGCCCTAAATATTAAGCATGCTGATTACGAGGGCTACGAGGCCGACGATATTATAGGGAGCTTTACCCAAGCAAGCTCTGACAGTGCAATAAAGACTATCATTGTAACTGGCGACAAGGATATCCTCCAACTTCTTAGAGAAGATGTAATTATCCTAAACGGTATGACAGATAAGGTTTACACCGCCACTAATCTATCAGATTTATTTGGCGTTGACCCGGAGTATGTCACGGACTATCTTGCTCTTGTGGGAGATCGATCGGATAATCTTCCTGGCGTAAGGGGAGTAGGGGCCGTAACTGCAAAGAAGCTGATAGATGAATACGGAGGGCTGGAAAATATTTATGACCAATTAACTGAAATCGGTGGGGCTGTTGCAACCCGACTTGAAAATGGTCGGGAAGATGCTTTTACAACCAGACATCTTGTCACACTTGTTAAGGATCTTGATCTTCCTTATGAAATTGAAGAATTGAGATGGGAGGGGCCTGATGCTAGGGCACTACGTCAAGAATTTCAGAATTTAAATTTTAGAAAACTTATATCCGACTGGATACCAGCGGATGAACTTCAGGTTAGCCTCAAAAGAGAGATTATTCTTACAGAGGCGGAACTCTCCAGTTTCTTATCGCGATATGATGGTGGTGGATTTGTTATTGAAATATGCTTTTTGAAGGATGATTCAGTT
>JAAZFS010000061.1 GCA_012511615.1 Elusimicrobiota bacterium
AGGTATGATAGAAGATACGATAGATACTATAGAGAGTATTTATAAGCAGGAAGGGGACGCCTCTGGACTCTCAACTGGATTTAAGGCTTTAGATAAACTCCTTTCTGGGCTCCATAAAGGTAATCTTATAGTGGTTGCAGGAAGACCCGCCATGGGAAAGACAGCTTTCGGTTTGAATATCGCCCAGTATCTGGGTATTGAAAAAAATATTCCAGTAGGAATTTTTTCTCTTGAGATGTCAGCCAGAGAGCTTCTTATGAGAATACTCTGTACCGAAGCCCAGGTTGATATGAAACGGGTTCGGGATGGCTATATAGGTTCTGGGGAGTGGGCGGCACTTACAACCGCTGCTGGCAAGATAAAGGAATCTCGGATTTTTATTGATGATTCTCCTACTGTCACAATTTTGGAGATGAAAGCTCGAGCCCGGAGGCTCAAGGCCAGATATCCGGATTTAGGCCTTATACTTGTGGACTATATACAGCTTATGCCTGGAAAAAGCGGAGACTCAGAAAGCCGTCAGCAGGAAATATCCTATGTATCGCGAAACCTTAAAATACTGGCCAAGGAGATTGATGTTCCAGTAATAGCCATGTCCCAGCTCAGCCGGGCTCCCGAAAAGCGTTCCGGCGATGCCCGTCCGCGTCTCTCTGACCTGAGAGAATCCGGAGCAATCGAACAGGATGCCGACGTGGTCCTTTTTCTCTTTCGTCCTTCCTACTATAAAACCCCCGAAGAACTTACTCCTGAATACAATATTGCCGAAGTTATTGTAGGGAAACAGCGAAGCGGTCCAACGGGAACAGTAAAGATGGTTTTTATGAAAGAATATACCCGTTTTGCTGATTTGTCTCCGCGTCAGGAGGCTTGATTTTGACAAGGGATTACCTACGCCCCACATACGCGGAGGTTGACCTTGGCGCCCTGAGAAAAAACTATCAGAAAATCTCAAGGAAATATTCGCCTATTCCTCTTATGCCGGTAATTAAGGCCAATGCCTATGGTCATGGCGCTTTAGCTGCGGCTCAAGTATATGAAAAAGAGGGTGCTCCTATACTGGGGGTAGCAACTATAGAAGAGGGAATTGAGCTAAGAAAAGCAGGTGTAAAAACCCCTATCCTTGTCTTGGGCTCTGTTTATCCTTTTGAAAATTTCAGTCCTATGATCGATTTTTCCCTTACTCCAACAATCGCAAGTCTCACATCGGCCCTGGCACTTGATAAGGCATCTAAGTCTAAGGGAAAGATTACAAAGTATCACCTTAAAATAGATACCGGTATGAGGCGGATTGGTATTTCTCCAGATACAGCGCTTAAAATATGGTCTCATCTGAAAGACCTGGACTCACTTGAGCTTGAGGGAGTCTTTACTCATCTATCCTCTGCAGATATGGACCCTGAAGAGACAAGTCTTCAACTTGAGCGCTTTAATGAGCTTATTGGAAAAATTGAGTCCCCCCGCTACATACATGCAGCAAATACTGCAGGGATGATAAATTCCAAAAATTCAAGATTTAGTCTCTTGCGACCCGGGCTTGCTCTATACGGACTTTATCCACTGGGTTTAGATTCTTCCGATATTGAACTTGAGCCGGCCCTAACCTTGAAGAGCTCGGTGGTTTTTCTTAAGGAAGTTTCCAAGGATGTTGGTATTAGCTATGGCCTCTCTTGGCGGGCTTGTCGGAAGACAAAGATTGCAAGCCTATCAATTGGCTATGCGGATGGTTTTCGCCGGTCGCTATCAAATAGGGGAAAAGTTTTGATAAGGGGTGTTGAATGTCCGGTGGTGGGGCGGGTTTGTATGGATATGATAATGGTGGATGTGGGCGAGCTGCCTAAAGTAGCAGTAGGAGATGAAGCTATTATTATAGGTTATTCAGGCGAAAGACGAATTAGTGCCGAGGAAATGGCCGCTGATGCAGGCACTATAAATTATGAAATTCTAACTGGGATTTCCTCCCGGGTTCCCAGGGTCTATACTGACAGTGGCGGGTCTTAAAAAGCGTATCTACAGTTTAGCCGAGAATGTCGGCGGTGCAGGAGAGATGGTTGCATCTGTCTTCTATTGGATGTTCAAAAAGCCAGACGGCAAGGATCACCTTTTAAAGCAAATGGTCAGGGTGGGGGTGGACTCAGTGCCTATTGTAATTCTTTCCTCTCTTTTTACTGGAATGGTCCTGAGTCTTCAGAGTGGTGTTGCTTCAATAAGATTATTTAATCAGCCAGTCTTTATGGGAACACTTGTTAGTTTTACCATGGTGCTTGAGCTTGGTCCCGTACTAACGGCCATGGTGGTATCTGGACGAGTAGGTGCATCTATAAGTGCAGAGCTAGGTACTATGAAAGTAACCGAACAGCTGGATGCTCTCTATACTCTGGGAACAACACCAGAAAGATATCTTGTTACCCCTCTTTTTATCTCAATGTTTATTATGCTTCCCATACTTACACTTTTTGCTAATTTACTGGGAATAATTGGGGGGTATCTGGTAACTGTTTTTTCATTTGGTATACCCGGAAGCGTATATATGAATGATGTATTATCTTATCTGCAGATAGTCCATTTTGCAC
>JAAZFS010000062.1 GCA_012511615.1 Elusimicrobiota bacterium
GTGCCAAAAACTCGAGCCTTACCCCCCTCTTTTTGATACCAGTTAAAATCCCCATGAGGAGCCAATTCACTCAGAGATTTCGGATGCATAACAATGGAAAACATTTTTTCATTACTCCTCACAAACTTGACCATATCGTTGCTGGCGACATTTGTTTGAAGTATCCCTATAAGAACTAGGATTAAAGCAGGAATTAAAAAAAACACAGATAAGTTTTTAACTTTTTCCTTCAAGTCCACCGAAAGTACGAGAGGGAAATAAAGAAAGAGGTAAACCGACCGTTTAAAGACATGCTTTATAGCAAGAAATTTATCCCCAGCAAAAGCCGCAGAAACAAACATAGTGGCTATAAATAGGAGAATCCCGAGGCCCGTTTTATCGCGTTTTAAGAGTTCAAAGAGCTCTTTATGCTTAAATATGAGAGTATAAATAACAAGTAGCAAGACCAAAACTTGAGCAACTGACAGATAGGTTTGTTTAAATAAAGCAAAATATAGCTGAAAAGGCGCAATCATAATAATAGCTTTTAAGAGGGTTAGTGGAATTTTTTCTCTATTTAGTCTCAATTTTCAAAAAAGCTAGCACGCGCTTTTTCCTCAACACCTTTTGTAATCATCTTCATAGCGGACTATATCTTCTTCATCTATTTCATCTCCACTGGCAAGCTCCAGTATTTTTAGTACTGTCTGCCCGGTATTTTCCGCACGATGAATTAAACCAGCCGGTATTTTTACTGTATCGCCGGCTCTGAGATCACGAGTTTCCTCGCCCAAGGTGGCCCGACACTTTCCGCTCATTACAGTCCACACCTCATCTCTTTTTTTATGGCTCTGCAAACTCAGACGCTTACCAGGACTCACTTCCAAAATCTTCACTTTATATCCAGGAGAAGACTCTAGAACTCGGTATCCGCCCCAAGGTCGAGAGTCCCAGCTGTGGTAAGTAATTAGGGGAGAATCTTCAAGTTCTTCCACCACCTCTTGCACTTTCTGACCTTGACCTTTTTTAAGGACTAAAATTGCATCATCAGTATCTACCAAAATAATATCTTCCAGTCCCACGCCGGCCAGTAGCTTACCCCCTTCGGAATAGAGCATGGTATTTTTTGAATCTATTAAAAGAGAATTTTTACTCTTATAAGATCCATTTTTGCTGGTAAGAATATTAAAGACAGACTCCCAACTTCCCAAATCATCCCATTTTCCGTCAAAGGCCACGACAGCTGCTTTTTTCGTTTTCTCCATCACAGCGTAGTCTATAGAAATACCCTTCATATTTCTATAGACTTCATCTAAAGAACTACCCTCTCTTATTTCTTCAAATGATTCGTAAATTTTAGGAGCATATTTCTTCATTTCCTCTCTCATTACGGAGACCTTGAAAACAAATATCCCTGCATTCCAGAAATATTCTCCACTTTCTACATATTTCTTGGCTGTTTCAAGATTGGGTTTTTCCCTAAATGATTCCACCTTCCAGCCTTCAAGAATGTTTTCTTCTGATTTTCTGATATATCCATAACCTGTTGCAGGTGTTCTCGGTTTTATTCCAATAGTAACGATATATCCTTCCAAGGCTATTTCTTTGGCCCTATAGATAGTCTCTTCAAAATCACCTTCAATGATATGGTCTGCAGGTAAAACCACTACAATATCATCATCCTTAAAATTATTTATTCCCAGCATAATAGCCGGGGCTGTATTTCTGGAGGCAGGCTCACTTATAAGGTTTTCTTTTACAAAGTACACATCGGCTGAACTTATTTCTTTTTCTATCAGAAATCCAGCCTCTCTGGAAGATACAATGTATCTGTCTTTCTTATCAGCATTTATCCGTTCATAGGCCTGCTGAATAAGACTTTTCTCCATACCGAGGCGGAGCATATACTTGGGCCACCTCTTCCGGCTGAGAGGCCACAATCTTTTCCCCATACCCCCGGCAAGTATAAGTACCTTTAGACTTCTATCCTGATTCATAAGAATTTCCTTTCTTTGGCATTGACGGTAAAACTAAGAAGTTTCACCTTTAATTATAATATTTCTATTTTATCTGTATCAGATGGAAATAACAAGCGTTTCAGACTACTGAAAACGCTTGGATTTGGTTAGTTATTGGATTGAAGGACTAGCGCCAATCGCGCCGAGAGCTTTTTTCAAAGTATTCACAGCAAGGAGGCAGCAGTGGGCACTATCTTCAGGAAAAACTCCCAAGTATTCCAAGACATCCCACCCACACAGACCTGCCGCATCTTCTTCACTCATCCCTTTTATCATTTCGACAAGACCGCCGCAAGCGGCTACTGAAGATTCACATCCATCCGTAGTAAAGAAAGCTTCTTTAATAATTCCCTTATCAGTTCTTAAGTATATCCCTATGGTGTCGCCACACTCCCCCTTAATTACAGCTGAAGCAGTGTAATCTTCGGGTTTTCCCATATCCACAGGGTTTAGGAATAATCTGATAGCGATATCCGAATAGGTTTCCTTTAGGTCGCTGATTATCTTTGCACTCCATTTTTCAAATTGATCGTGCACAGACTCCCAGACCCCAATATCTCCTAGGCGATCACGCGCCCATTTAGCAAGAAGCTTATCTAAATCTACAGCAGATTTTTCTTCAGTAGGCATTGTCTAGTAGCAAGTTCTTCGCCAGCCTCAACAATTATCGCAGAGACTCTCCCCCGCAGTAAGCTTTCCATCAAGATATTTTTGAGCTACTGCATTCACTGGTCCACTTACTCCCAGTATCAGCTGGATACCCATCCCCCCAAAGAGATTCTGCGCCATAGCACCGGCACCCCCAGCTATCACCACATTTGCTCCCTTTGATGAAAGCCATTTAGGAATTGCTCC
The DNA here is from genome assembly GCA_012511615.1 of Elusimicrobiota bacterium. GTDB lineage: Bacteria > CG03 > SLGR01 > SLGR01 > SLGR01 > JAAZFS01. The sequence continues at coordinate 2,853 of JAAZFS010000062.1, forward strand.
CGGTTGGTGCTCTGGTGACTCCTCAAAC
>JAAZFS010000063.1 GCA_012511615.1 Elusimicrobiota bacterium
AAAATACAAGATAATCAGCCCAGAAAAAAATTCGAAAACTGCTAAGAGTGAAATAAATAAAAAACTTAATCTTGTTGAGAAGGGCGACAAAATAAAGGTTGAGTATGAAGGACGCCTAGAAGACGGTTCCTTGTTCTCTTCATCTGAAAGTGAGGGGCTACTTGAGCTAATCGCAGGCGAAAACTGCCTGGTACCCGGACTTAAAGGAGTTTTCTCTGGGATGCAACTAGAAGAGGTAAAGAATGTTGAGCTGGCCCCATGCGATGCCTATGGGGAATCTTGTCAGGAGCTTAAAAGAGATGTTCCAAGATGCAATCTTCCTTCAGGTATGGTTATATATCCAGGTAAAAAAATATCTATGCAAACCGTCTCTGGCCACACAATCCCTGCTGAGATAATAGATTGCTGCAACGATTCGGTTACTCTTGATTTCAATCACCCACTTGCTGGTCAAAAACTTTTCTTTAAATTAAAAATAAAAGAAATACAGAAATCTGGAAGTTTCAAGGAAGATGAAAGTGAAGGGCAGCCTGAGACTGAGTCTGGATTAAATAATTCCAAAGAACTTTCTGAATAATTTTGGCGTCGGAGTTTAGAGACAGCCAGCTCCAACTTGGTACTGCAAGCATTATCAGTTAGAACTTTGAATCAAGAATAGAAAAAAATCTTAAAAAATGTTATATTATCCCACCTATGGACAAGAAAAACATAAAACCATCAAATTTTATTAGAGATATTATAATTGAAGATAACAAGACAGGTGTTTACTCTGGTCGTGTTGCTACTAGGTTTCCACCTGAGCCAAATGGCTACCTTCATATAGGGCATGCAAAATCAGTATTTTTAAATTACGGTCTGGCTCAGGAATTTAAGGGAACTTTTAACTTAAGGATGGATGATACCAATCCCAGCCGTGAAGAAGAGGAATTTGTCCAGGCCATAATTAGGGATGTTGCCTGGCTTGGAGTCGATTGGGGAGATAGGCTTACCTATGCATCGGATTACTTTGAAGAAATGTATGAATATGCTGAAACCCTCATTCTTTCTGGTCATGCCTATGTGGATGACCTTTCTCCAGAAGAGATAAGGGATTATCGGGGTACACTTACCAGCCCTGGAAAAGAGAGTCCTTACAGAGACCGTACACCAGAAGAAAGTTTAGAATTATTTAGAGGGATGCGTGCAGGAGATTTCCCTGATGCTAGTCGGGTTTTGAGGGCAAAGATTGCTATGTCATCTCCCAATTTAAATATGAGAGATCCTGTGATGTATAGGATCCAGAGAACCACTCATGCCCTGACCAAAGATGACTGGTGTATATATCCTATGTATGATTTCGCCCATTGCTTGGAAGATTCATTAGAGAATATTACACACTCAATATGTACGCTTGAATTTGAAAATAACAGGCCGCTTTATGATTGGTTTTTGGAAAAGCTGGATATTTATCGGCCCAAGCAGATAGAGTTTGCCAGACTGGATTTAAGCTATACTGTTATGAGCAAGAGACGACTTGCTCCGATTGTATCCTCCGGAAAGGTGAAGGGTTGGGATGATCCGCGCCTGCCTACAATTTCTGGATTAAGAAGAAGAGGGTATACACCTTCTTCAATTAAGGATTTTTGTTCGAGAATCGGGGTTGCAAAGGCAAATAGCTTGGTAGATATGGCTCTTTTGGAGCACTGCATCCGTGAAGAACTGAATAAGACCGCTCCAAGAAGAATGGCTGTAATTGACCCCATCAAGCTTATCATTGAAAATTATCCAGAAGATAAAGTCGAAACTTTTAAAGCAGAAAACAATCCCGAAGATGAGAATGCAGGCTATAGGGACATTAGTTTTTCCAGGGAAATT